>CAMPCG010000089.1 GCA_946644025.1 uncultured Prevotellaceae bacterium
TGGGCTGGGCTGGGGCTGCGACGGTGTCGCAGCAAAGGGGAACGGTCAGGAGAAGAGGCGCAGGGCTTCGTGGTAGGTGTCGAGGCTGCCAATGTCGAAGCGACCGGCGGTCATGGGCCATGCGTGCATGGTGGTGTGGCTCACCATGTAGTGGGCCAGGTTGCCGGGGGCGTCCTTTCCGCAGCCGTTCTCCACGGCGTGGCGCACGAGGTCGAGGTCTTGCTTCATGTAGATGTAGAAGGGGGGCACGGCCCAGTGGCTCTTGGGCTCCCGCGGCTTCTCCTCCATGCCGAGCACGCGGTTGTCCTGGTCCAGCTCTACGACGCCTGTCCGCTGCAGCTTCTCGAGGGAGGGCTGCTCGTGGCACATGATGCACGACGTGCCTTTCTCGCGGGCGAAGTCGACGAACTCCTGGAAGGAGAAGAAGAGGAGGTTGTCGGCGGCGACGACGAGGAGGTCGTCGTCCAGCTTGCGGTTTTCGGATTTGCCGTTTACCGTTTCGCCGATAGCCAGGAGCAGGTCGCAGACGGCGCCCAGGCGCGTCTCGTTGGTCTCGGTGCCGTCGTCGACTATGGTGACGGGCTTCTTGTAGCTCTGCCCGTCGGCCCACTGCTGGAAGATGGGTGCAAACTTGTGGTTGGTGACGATGATGTGCTCGTCAATCTCGGCAATGCGGTCGATGTCGTCGAGCATTCGCCCAAGGATGGTGCTCTGGCCAATCTTGAGCAGCGGCTTGGGAAAGTTCTTCGTCAGCTCTCCCAGGCGGGTGGCATATCCTGCCGCAATAACTATATTCTTCATCTTAATGTCTTTCTGTTTATGTCCTTCTGTTCTTCTGTCAGGGGAAAAGCGTCCTTCTGTCAAGTCACACGAAGCGTGCGCCGTCGTCGGGCCTCACCCAGAACACCTGGAACGTCTTTTCGTATTCGGGGAACTGCTCGAGGTATCGGGCTGTGAGTTCTTTCTCTATCTGCTCTTTGTGTGCGGGGTCCACGAGGGCTATGCATGCCCCCTTGAAGCCTGCTCCCGAGAAGCGTCCGCCGTAGACGCCGGGCAGCGAGCGCATAATCTCGTAGATGGCGATGAGCTCGGGCGAGCCGCACTCGTAGTTGTGTATGCTCGACTCGCAGGAGTCGAACGAGAGTTTTCCGAAGAGCTTCATGTTGCCCGTCTCCCAGGCCGTGACGCCCTGTCGCACACGCCGGTACTCGGAGTAGAAATGCTCTGCACGTCGTGCGAAGCGTGCCGGCATGGCTATGCGTGTCTTCTCGAACGTGGTCTTGGGAATGTCGCGCAGGAAGGTCTTGTCGAACGTGCGCAGGGGCTGGTCGGTATAGGCCAGCATGTTCCACGCCGCCGTCTTGCACTCGTAGACGCGCAGGTTGTAGTCTGAGTTGACCAGCGAGCGGGTCAGTCCGGAGAAGAAGATGCCTATCTCGAAGTCGGCCATGTCGGGGTTGCGCTTGATGACCCGCCACTCGTCTGAGTCGCAGTCGAGGAAGAGCAGGCCGTCCTTCCGCCCCAGGGCTATGCAGGCCTGGTCGAGCAGTCCGTTGTTCAGCCCGATGTACTCGCGCTCGGCCTCCGACGCAATCTTCACCACCTCGAAGGGCTGGAGGGTGATGTTGTTGGCCTTGGCGAAGGCCATGACGTAGGCGATGAGCACTGCCGCCGACGACGACAGTCCGCCCACGGGCAGGCTGCCCTGTATGACGCCCTCTATGCCGCGCGTCAGCTCGAAGCGCTTGCGCAGCGCGTACTTGGCACCGCGGGCATAGTCGCCCCAGTGGTGCTCCTTAACCTGACTGGGCTTGTTGACCTCAAACTCCACGTCGCCCTCGAACGTTCTCGACGAGAGCTTCACCGTGCTGTCTTCCCTGACGTTGAACCACAGGTCTACGCCCTTGTCGATGGCAAATCCCGTGACCAGGCCGTGCTGGTGGTCCACATGCGCCCCGAGCGGACAGACGCGGTAGGGGGCGAAGATGTGATACTGATAGTTGTCCATGTTTGTTTAACGTAATTTAATAGACTGTCGGCCACACGCTCGCGGCTTCGGTTGCAAAATTAGCACATTTCCCGTAAACGGCCAAACAACCGCCCCACGATTAACATCATTAAAGGGAAAAACGGTCCAAAGGGCTGCCCCGCACCACCAATTGCAGCCTTTGAGGCTCGAACGTTGCCGCCGCCGGAACATACAAATTAGCTTAATTTTAGTTTATTTATGCTAACACATCGGTCTCCTTCCGTAAAATTAGCTTAATTTTGCACAACGGCAAACCGTGTCATACCCGACATACACAATCACATAAAAACAAAAACGCTTATGAAAACTCTCTACAACCTCCGCCTTTTTGTCATTGCCCTCATGGCCCTGGTGTCTACAGGCGCCTTTGCACAGGACGAGCTGCCCATTCCCCTCACCTTCCTGAGCGACGGCGGCACGCAGGACATCAACATCAACGAGTCTAACGTGGCCTGGAAGCTGACCTGCGACGCCCAGTGGGTGAAGATAAGCCCTGCCGAGGCCACCGGCCCGGCTAAGGTGACGGTCACCGTCGACGCCAACCCCTCGGAAGAGGAGCGCCAGGCCGACCTCGTGCTCGACACGGGCTACGGATTCGTCAACCACCTCTTCGTCATCAAGCAGAAGGGCAAGGTGGGCGCCGGCATTTCTGGCCCCGCCGTCTCCAACAGCCGCCGCAGCAGCGACGTCAGGACCCTTACAGGCATGAAGGTGAACAACGGCAACCTGCGCCGCGGCATCTACATCGTCAATGGCAAGAAGGTGGTGAGGTAACACTGCCCAACAGGTAGTTAAAAATCCTTACCCCGGCAAACTTTCAGCCCGATATTTGGCCGTTTCGCTTTTTATTCGTACCTTTGCGCCCGAAATTGCAAAACAGGGTAAACGTATGAGAAAAGCAATATCGGCCCTTCTGTCGGTGCTGTGCCTTGTAGGCTTCGTGGCTTGCGACGACTACGAGACCTACGGCGAGAAGAAGGACAAGGAGCGCGATGCCATCAACCGGTTCATCGCCGATTCGTCCATCGTGGTCATCAACGAGGCGCAGTTCCGCCTCCAGGACAGCACCACCAACGTGGAGCGCAACGAGTATGTGTACCTCGACAACAGCGGCGTCTACATGCAGATAGTGCGCCGCGGATGTGGCAAGCCCATCGCCGACGGCGAGAGCACGGTGCTGCTCGTGCGCTTCTTCGAGCAGTGCCTGCAGGACACGCTCGCCATCTTCAACGACACGCAGGCCTTCGCTCCCGACTACATGAGCATATCGCGCAGCGGCTCTACCTACAGCGCCACCTTCACCTCGGGACGCTGGTACAACACCTACGCCAGTTCCTACAACAACACGGCCACGGTGCCCAACGGGCTGCTCGTGCCCTTCCCCTACATCAACGTGGGAAGACCACGCTCGGCCGACGACGACATTGCGAAGGTGAAGCTCATCGTGCCTCACTCGCAGGGACATACCGTGGCATCAAGCCGCGTCTATGCCTACTACTACGAAATGACTTTTGAAAAACTTATCGACTTATGACACTCATTAAATCTATCTCCGGCATACGCGGAACCATAGGCGGTCGCACAGGCGACACCCTCAACCCCCTGGACATCGTAAAGTTCACCACGGCATACGCCACCTTCATTGCTAGAAATTCTAGAAAGACTAGAGAGACTAGAGAGACTGGCAAGATTGTCGTGGGTCGCGACGGCCGCATCAGCGGCCCGATGGTGCGCGACGTGGTCTGCGGAACGCTCGTCGGCATGGGCTACGAGGTCATCGACATCGGCCTGGCCACCACACCCACCACCGAGCTGGCCGTGCGTTGGCACGAGGCCGACGGAGGAATCATCATCACCGCCAGCCACAACCCCACGCAGTGGAACGCGCTGAAGCTGCTCAACAGCGAGGGCGAGTTCCTCACCGCTGCCGACGGCGCCGAGGTGCTGCGCATCGCCGAGGCCGAGGATTTCGACTATGCTCCCGTGGAGCAGCTGGGCCGCGTGGTCCACGACGACACCATGAACCGCCGACACGTGGAGTCGGTGATGGCGCTGCGGCTGGCCGACGTCGAAGCCATACGCCAACGTAAGTTCCGCGTCTGCGCAGACACCATCAACAGCGTCGGAGGCATCATCCTGCCCGAGCTATTCGAGGCACTGGGCGTGGACTACGAGATACTCAACGGCGACTGCACCGGACAGTTCGCCCATAACCCCGAGCCGCTGGAGAAGAACCTGCAGGGCATCATGGACCGTATGCGCCAGGGAGGCTTCGACCTGGGCATTGTCGTCGACCCCGACGTAGACCGCCTGGCCTTCATCTGCGAGGACGGACGTATGTTCGGCGAGGAGTACACGCTCGTCTCCGTGGCCGACTACGTGCTGTCATCGCCCTCGGCAGACGGTGCGCCCGTCTGCACCGTCAGCAACCTCAGCTCTACACGCGCCCTGCGCGACGTCACCCAGCGCCACGGCGGCACCTACGCCGCAGCAGCCGTTGGCGAGGTGAACGTCACCACGAAGATGAAGGAGGTGGGAGCCGTCATCGGCGGAGAGGGCAACGGCGGAGTCATCTACCCCGAGAGCCACTACGGCCGCGACGCACTCGTCGGCATCGTGCTCTTCCTCTCCAGCCTGGCACAGAAAGGATGCACCGCCAGCGAACTGCGCAAGACGTTCCCCGACTATCAGATAGCCAAGAACCGCATAGACCTCACGCCCGAGACCGACGTCGACGCCATCCTCGTCAAGGTGAAGGAAATGTTCGCACAGGACCCCGAGGCCCAGGTCAACGACATCGATGGAGTGAAGATTGACTTCCCCACCGCATGGGTTCACCTGCGCAAGTCGAACACCGAGCCCATCATCCGCGTCTACAGCGAGGCACAGACCATGGACGAGGCCGACCAGCTGGGCAAGCGCCTCATGCAGGTGGTCTATGACTTCCAGAGTTAGGAGTTTGGAGTTAGGAGTTAGGAGTTAGGAGTTAAGAGTTAGGAGTTAGGAGTTAATGGACTACAACATCTGTACACTTACTGACGGCATGAGGGTCATCCACTTGCCGTCAGTTTCTTCTGTCATCTATTGCGGCATAGCCGTTGCTGCCGGCACCCGCCACGAGCAGCCGGGCGAAGAGGGACTGGCACACTTCTGCGAGCACCTCAGCTTCAAGGGCACCCACCGGCGCAGCGCCGTGCAGGTCATCAACGCCCTGGAAGGCGTGGGCGGAGAGCTCAACGCCTTCACCAACAAGGAGGACACGGTGTACTATTGTGCCATCCTGCGCGACCATCTGAGGCGGGCTGTCGACGTGCTCACAGACATCGTCTTCTGCAGCGAATACCCGCAGCAAGAGGTGGAGAAGGAGCGCGAAGTGGTGTGCGACGAGATAGAGAGCTACGAGGACTCGCCCTCCGAGCTGATCTTCGACGACATCGAGAACCTGCTCTTCGAGGGACATCCCCTGGGCCACAACATCCTGGGCAACAGCGAGCGCGTGCGCAGCTACGACAGCGCCGACGCTCACCGCTTCACCAACCGCCACTACCGTCCGCAGGACTGCGTCTTCTTCGCCAGCGGCAACCTGAACTTCCGCCAGCTGGTGAAGTGGCTGGAGGCCTCTCACACAAGCCCCACCACCGGCCCCTCCCGCAGGGGGGAGGGGAGTATATACTTCCAGCGCGGAGAAATAGCGAATAATGCAACCACTCCCCTCCCCTCCGCGGGAGGGGCCGGGGGTGGGGCTTTCGTTCCTGGGGATTTGCAATCCCCGATCATCCGCGAGCGCGGCACTCACCAGGCCCACGTCATCATTGCCGCCCCGGCATTTGCCGCCAGCGACCCGCGCCGCTGGAGCCTCTTCCTGCTGAACAACATCCTTGGCGGACCAGGCCTGAACTCGCGCCTGAACCTGTCACTGCGCGAGCGCCGCGGTCTGGTCTACACCGTCGAGAGCTCGATGGTGGCCTACAGCGACACCGGCATCTGGACCACCTACTTCGGCTGCGACCCGGCCGACGTAGACCGATGCCGACGCCTGGTGCGGCGCGAGCTTGACCGGCTGATGAGCCGTCAGCTCACCGACAGCCAGCTGCGAGCCGCCAAACGCCAGCTGCAGGGACAGCTGGCCATCAGCTGCGACAACCGGGAGCAGTTCGCACTCGACTTCGCACGCAACTATCTGCACACAGGGAAACAGCGTGACCTCACCGACATCGTGAGGCACATAGAAAACCTCAGTCCCGAGGACCTGCAGCTCGCGGCGCAGCAACTCTTCGCGCCGGAAAACACCACGACACTAATCTACAAATGAGCACCCGACGGGTGCTCTTTTTGTTTTAGCACCTCCCTCAGCGGCTCCATCACGAACGGGCGTTCCTGCATCAACGGATGGGGAATCTTCAGCCGGGGAGTGTCAACGGTAAGGTCGTCGTAGAGCAGTATGTCAATGTCTATCGGACGGTCGTGATATATGACAGGGGTGGGGGGTGAGGGGTGGGAGGTGAGAGGTGAGCCGCTTGTACGCTCGGTGGCGTGGCGGGCATCCTTGCCCAGCTGTCGCTCCAGGCGCTGTGTGGCGTCAAGGAGACGGTGGGGCGAAAGCGTGGTGGACACGCGAATGACAGCATTGACAAAGCCGTGCTCCGACTCAAACCCCCACGGTTCAGAATAATAGAGAGCAGACTGGGCCTCGACGGTCCCAATCTGCTCTCCTATTCTTTCTATAGCGCGGCCTATCGTCGCCTCACGGTCGCCGAGGTTAGACCCCAGGCCCAAATAAACCGTATGCTCCACCATAAACTATTCACTACGAACTATTCGCTACAAGTTAATCGTTGACGATAATCATGGCATCGCCGTAGCAGCCGAACTTGAAGCCGTTGTCGATGGCTTTCTGGTAGGCCTCCATGATGAGGTCATAGCCTCCGAAGGCCGCCGTAGACATGAGCATGGTGGACTCCGGGTGGTAGAAGTTGACGATGAGCGTGTCGGCCAGTCCGAACTCGTAGGGCGGGAAGATGAACTTGTTGGTCCATCCCTCATACTCCTTCAACATACCGTTGGTGCCCACGGCGGTCTCTGTGGCGCGCAGGGTGCTTGCTCCGACACAGCACACGCGGTGGCCTTCCTGCTTCGTGCGGTTGACCAGTTCGCATGTCTCGCGGCTGATGAACATCTGCTCCGAGCTCATCTTGTGCTTCGTGAGGTCTTCCACCTCGATGGACTCGAAGGCTCCGAGACCACAGTGTACGGTGACGAAGGCGAAATTCAGGCCGCGTATCTCCATCATCTTCATCAGCTCGCGGCTGAAGTGCAGGTTGGTGCCGGGCGCGGTGACGGCTCCCTCGTTCTTGGCGAAGATGGTCTGGAACTGCTCCATGTCGTCGGGCTCGGCCTTGCGGTGCTCTACGATGTAGCGAGGCAGGGGTGCTTCGCCCAGCGAGAACAGTTCCTGCTTGAACTCATCGTGGGGGCAGTCGTAGAGGAATCGCAGTGTGCGTCCGCGCGACGTGGTGTTGTCTATGACCTCGGCCACCATGGGTCCCTCTTCGTTGAAGAAGAGCTTGTTGCCGATGCGAATCTTTCGTGCCGGCTCCACGAGCACGTCCCACAGTCGCAGCTCGGGGTTGAGCTCGCGCAGCAGGAACACCTCTATGCGTGCGTCGGTCTTTTCCTTCGTGCCGTAGAGTCTTGCGGGAAACACCTTTGTGTCGTTGAAGATGAACGTGTCGCCCTCGTCGAAATAGTTGAGGATGTCTCGGAACATCAGCGGTTCGCCGGTAGGTTCGCCATGTGAGTCCTTCTTGGTCAGTTCTATGGTCTGGCTCTTGCGGTGTACGACCATCAGCCGGCACTGGTCGCGGCTGTAGACGCGCTCTATGGTGCCGTCCTCCAGCGTGAAGGACCGGTGGGGAGGGTATAGAGCCACCAGCTCCTCTGGCAACTTAAATCGGAATTGTGAAAGCTTCATATTTCTTTTAGGGAATGATTTTTAGGCTTGCTGGGCTTGCCGGCGGGGCACGTGGGTGTCGAGCCAATCGTTGAAGTCGTCGAGGCCGATGCACTCCTTGAGCGTCACCTGGCCCACCCTTGTCCGGCAGAGCATGGTGAGGAAGGCTCCGCTGCCCAGGGCCTGCCCGATGTCGCGGGCCAGCGCTCGGATGTAAGTGCCCTTGCTGCATACCACCCTGATGGTGAGCTGCATGGCCGTGGGGTCGAAGTCGGTGAGCTCCAGTTCGTCTACGTGCAGGCTTTTCGCCTTGAGCTCCACTGTCTCTCCGCGCCGGGCCATGTTGTAGGCGCGGTTGCCGTCGATGTTGCAGGCCGAATAGGCTGGCGGCACCTGGTCTATGTCGCCCACGAATTGTGGCAGTGTCTCTACAATGCGCTCCCGTGTGATGTGGCGCGTGGGGTAGACCCTGTCCACCGTGTGCTCGCGGTCATAGCTGGCCGTTGTGGCTCCCAGCTGCAGGGTGGCTATGTACTCCTTCGTCTCATACTGCAGCTGCTCGATGCGCTTTGTGGCGCGGCCGGTACAGAGTATGAGCACGCCCGTTGCCAGCGGGTCGAGCGTCCCAGCGTGTCCGGTCTTGAGCCGCCTGACGCCCAGCCGGCGCGACAGCCTGGTGCGGACGTAGGCCAGCGCACCAAACGACGACATGCCGTAAGGCTTGTGGATGTAGAGTATTTCGCCTTTCTGGAAGTCCATCTTTATTTTTTTCTTGCTAGAGGGGCTAGTCTTTCTAGAGTTTCTAGACTTTCTAGACTTTCTAGACTTTCTAGTCTTTCTAGAGTTTCTAGCTTTTCTAGACTTTCTAGAGTTTCTAGAGTTTCTAGAGATTCCTGTTTTTAGTCTACCATCTGGAGTGACTGTCCGGCGAGGAGCATGGCGATGATGATTCCTCCTACGATGATGCGGTAGATGCCGAAGACCTTGAAGCCGTACTTCGTGAGGAAGGCCACGAACCACTTCATGGCCAGCAGGGCTACGATGAACGACACGACGCACCCCAGCAGGAGCATGGTGATGTTGTGCGAGGTGGCCCACGACGAGTCTTCCTTCATCAGGTCGAGCAGGTCGAGGAACGTTGCCCCTGCCATGGTGGGCACGGCGAGGAAGAACGAGAACTCGGCAGCCTTCTTGCGTGTCAGTCCCTGTGCCATGCCACCCACGATGGTGGCCATGGAGCGCGACACGCCGGGTATGACCGAGATACACTGGAACAGTCCGATGAAGAAGGCGCGCTTCTCGTTCAGCACGTTAGCGTCGCTGCCCTTATTGAACAGCCGGTCGCAGTAGAGCATGAACACGCCGCCCACGACGAGCATGGCGGCCACCACCTCGACACTGTCGAGCAGCCAGTCGAGCAAGCCCGACTTCTTAGCCAGCAGTCCGATGACCACGGCGGGTATGACGCCCACGATGAGCAGCCAGTAGAAGTTAT
>CAMPCG010000090.1 GCA_946644025.1 uncultured Prevotellaceae bacterium
GGGCTGTGGCATTGCGCAGGACGGTGACCTTCTCGATGTCGTCGGGGGCGATGTTAGCCAGGATGTTGTTGAACTGTCCGTCGTGGAGCGAGGCACGGTCGCGCTGCATGTCCTGCTCGATGCCGTCGATGACGACGAGAGGCTGTGCGTCGCAGGTGACGCTGTTCAGACCACGGATGAACATCGACGCGCCGCCGTCGGCAGCTGCCGAGCGCAAGACACTGCGCACGTCGGCGCCCAGTTCGTTGGCGACCTCAGCGTCGACGGTGACGCCGAAGCGATTGATGAGTGCGGTGCGGCGTGCCGTGTAGTCGGTGCCAGTGCCATACATGGCGGCAAACTTATCGGAGAGCATACGGACGAGCACCGTCTGGGTGCTGTCGCCGGCAACGATGGGCACCTGCTGCGAGAGGTACTCGGGTGCAAAGACGTAGAGAGCAGTGGCGAAGGTAGGCAGCTTCAGCACGAAGGAGCCGTCCTCTTCGGTCATAGCGGTGTAGCGCTCATAGCCGAGGGCACGGATCTGGATACCGGCAAGGTTGGCACCCGTAGCCTGGTCGATGACACGGCCCTTGAGGTTGAAGGTGGGATAACTGTCCTGCTTGACTTTCGAGCGGTCGGGCTGCTTAATGACGTTGTCAACCTCTTCCTCTTCATCCTCGGACTGGGCGTAGACAGCGGTGGTAAGTCCCATCACCAGCGTGCAGACGGCAAGCCTGTGGCCCCAGGTCTGCATAAAGTTGAATATAGTGCGCTTCATTTTCATTGCTTTTTGGATTCTTCAAATTCTACGAGATCTTTCGGCTTCAGGATGATGGCACTGATGCGCAGGCCACGCTCGAAACCAGAAAGCAGAGCCTTGTTGAACGGGGAGAACGGCGACGTAATCTTCAGGTTCGGGCAAATGTAGTCGCGGTTGTTGCGCAGGCCGTAGTAGCTCACGGGGAAGGTGAACTCGCCCAGGTAGAGCGTGTCGACCTTGGTCACGTCGTTCGAGAAGGCTGTCTGCGTGGCAGCGTCAGGACCGGTGATGAAGGTCGCTTTGGGGTCCTGTGCCAGCACGTCGGCCTTGCACTGCTCGTAATAGTCGTTGAGCCACTGCTTGTTCTCTTCCGACTCGTCCTTGAAGACGTAGTTCTGCAGCTTGCCGTTGGCGTCGCAGTAGTTCAGGGTGAACACCACGCGGTTGGGCTTCTGCACGGTGGTGTCGCCCAGCTCTACGCACTGTGGCACGAAGACACAGTAGAAGTCGTAGGTGGTGCTTCGCACGTCGGGCAGGTAGACGTCGAGCTCGGGCTTCGAGGTGCCGGCGTTAGGCTCTACGTAGAGATAGTCGAGTGTTGAGCTGCCCCACATGTTGGTGAAGGCCTCAAGGTCGACTTTCGTGGGGTCGGGGTTCTGCACGTGCATGGTGCGGGCATAGCCCGTGAGCACGCGGCCCTGAATAGACGAGTAGTAGGGAATGATGTACTGCTCGGGGACGTAGGTCTCCCAGGGGTAGAAGGCCAGGCTGTCGACGATGCGTGCCACGCCGTTGCTCATCTTCTTCTGCTGCTTGGTCTGTGCAAGGATGTCGGTGGGGTTCGACATTTTTTGGCGCAGGGTGGTGCGCAGGGTGTCGGTGCCATACTTGCTGGGAGTGCGCTCAAGCCACTGGTTGTAGGGGTCGTTGTTGCTGTAGATGAGGTAGCTGGTCAGGTAGAGGTTGGCCAGCGAGTCCTGCAGGTAGGCATTGTCCACGAGCAGGTTGACCGTGTTGACCGACGAGCCGTTGAAGTACTGTGCCTGCGTCGTGGGCAGGTAGTTGAAGTTGCTCTTGATGCGGTCGTAGGTGCTTCTCCATGCGCGGTTGGTGGGCATGATGAAGGTGTAGGTGCTGTCCTCGTCGTTAATCTTGGCATTGAGGCTGTTCCTGTCCCACAGGGTGTTCTCGGTCACCATGACGGAGTCGACATAGGTCTGCATACCGTTAACGATGGGACCGACGACAGACGCCTCGGTGTCGAGGTAGGTAATCTCGTTGCGCAGGAAGAAGTTGCGCAGCGAGTCGAGCTCCATGCCGTCGGCAAGGGCAGCGTCGGTGACGAACTCGTAGAGGTTGGGATAGAACGTGGCCACGCCGTCGAGGGTGTGCAGCAGTCCGTTGGTGCTGGGCAGGTTAGCCTCGCGGACGGTGACATCGTCGAAGGTGTAGGGCGACGAGCCGGTGAAGTTGTAGGACTTCTCGTTGAGCATCAGGATGCGCTCGTTGATGGTGCCCGATGCGCTGTGGGCGTAGCTGGCAATGTGGTTCTGCACAAACTGGCGCATGAGGGCGCTGTTGCCCATGTTCTGGAAGTAGGCAGCGTCGAAGGTGCCGTTCAGCGGTGCCCAGACGGTGTAGTACTGCGTCTGGCTGAGCTCATCGTCGAAACCGCCCTTCTGTACGAGTGCGGCAAAGTCGCTCAGCTGTGGGTTGGCCTTGATGTTCTGCCACAGTGTCTGGCTGGCCGACGCATTGACGTCTGCCACCTCGGTGTTGTAGTCATCGAAGTCGGAACAGGAGCAGAGCAGCCCACCCCCTACCCCTCCCCAAGGGAGGGGGGCTAAGATACCACAGAGCCAAAGAAACGAGGTTCTTATTTTCCTTGATATTTCTTGTATGTTCATATTATATACTGTTTACATTATTATTGTATTAGTCTGATCAACATCCCTCCCTTTGGGAGGGTTTGGGTGGGCCTTTTAGTACCAGTCCTCGATATACTGCTGATTGTCGAGCACACTGGCGGGAACCAGCTCAACGAAGTCGAGGCCCACGGGGTTGGTCTTCTTGTCGGGGTTCAGCGTCTTGATGCGCAGCCAGTTCTCGACGCCCTGGTTCAGCTGTACGCGACCAAGGACGTAGCGGATGGTGTAGCTGCCGGTGCCATACTCGAAGCGGGCACTGCTGTTCTCGTTGTAGCCGTTCTCGCCGTGACCGGTGTAGCTGTGAGGACCGCGCATGAAGTTACGGTTGTGCATGGCCACGTCGGTAGCCACACCCTTGTCGTCCTCGTTCCAGGCGTCGGTCATACCGATGCGGGGATCGTCGACGGCCACCGTGGCGTCGAAGGGCAGACCGAGAGCCTGCATCGACGAGACGCTCGACGAGGTGCCGATGTAGTACTGCATGAACGAGCCGTAGCTCATCGGGGCGTAGACCACGCGGATCTCATAGATGCCGCTGGGCACCGAGGGCAGGCGGAACGAGAAGTCGTACTGACCCCAGAACTGCATCTGGTCGGCCTGGAAGCAGCGCCATGCACCGCGCAAGCAGTAGCAGAAGCAGATGTTCTCGTCGTAGAGCGTGACGTTGTCGAAGTAGTGCGAGGGGATGCCCAGACGGCTGCCGTCGTGCGACGAGGGGATGTTGCCATCGCTCGTCGACCAGTAGCGGAAGCGGTTGTTGATGAGCTCGGGGAAGAGCGACGTGCAGTTGACGCGCATGCGCTCGTTGAACACGCCCTTGGGCACCACGCGGTCGTAGACCAGCATGCCGTTGATGGCGTGCACATAGCCGTTGTAGGCCAGCAGCGAGCCGCCGCGATTGATGAGCACGCCCTGGCGTACCACCTCGTGCATGGCTGCCGAGCCCTGTGTGCCGAGCTCGTCGGTCAGGGTGTTGTTCATGCGGTAGCGGTTGATGTAGAGGTTCTTGCCGGAACCGACGCTGACGGGCTCCCATATCTTCATCATGGTGTGGGGCAGCATGGTCTCGTAGTAGTCGTAGGGGTCGGCATCGGGCGCATAGTTCCAGTAGGTGCTGCTACCCTTCTCGAAGACGAGTTGGTTAATCGACATCGAAGCCTTGACGATGTGGTAGGCCACGAACATGTTCAGCGCGTTGAAGCGGTTGGTGTAGTCGTCGCCGGTGCTCACGGAGAGGCCGTTCTCCGACATGTAGTCGTACCAGTCGGGGGCAGAGCCATACTGGTCGTTGGCATACTGCACCAGGTCGGCAAAACTGTTGATGCCGTTGTTACGCAGCACCTCGTCGCTCTCGGCAAAGACGGTGTAGCCCACCTTGCAGTCCATGGTGCCGGAGCTGCCGGGACCGTTGGCGGGATAGATGGAGCCGCTGAAGTTCTCACGCGTCTGCTGGCGGTACTCAAATTCGCCCTTGGTGTACTCCATGAGCGAGTCGGCAAGACCCGTCACGCGGAGTGCCTCGGCAAAGATGTCGTAGCTGCCGCTGCGCTCCAGGACGTCGTCGATGAAGCGTGTGAAGCGCGGAATGACATTGTCGATGACGTGGACGATGCCGTTCGACGTCTCGTTATCGCTGCTGATGACGACGGCTTTGTCGCCGAGCACCGTCTGACCCTCGCTGTTCGACGAGTATGAGAACTCGTAGCCCAGCAGGGTGGACACCTCGCCGTTACCCGTCAGCGACACGATGTTGCGGTAGGTGGTGCTGAGGTGGTAGCGGGCGATGTTCAGGCAGAGACTGTCAGAGAGACCCTCGAGCGAGTTTGCCGTCATGCCGTTGTGGGGAATGATGGCTTCGGTGTCGTTGTAGAGGCTGTCGCAGTAGGCCATCACACCGTCGTTGGTAGGCGCGAAGCAGGTGTAGGTGCCGTAGGCAGCCATCATGCGGTCGTAGCCCACTCGCGAGAGGATGTAGTTGAAGGCCGTCAGCGCACTGTCCTTCTGGATGTATGACTCGATGGTCTCGCCGGTAAAGGTGAAGAGGTCCGACTCATCGGGTTCAGGGTTACAGGCGCTTACGCTAAATAATAACGGGCAAATGATAAAGGACAAACCTATCAGTCGCTTTTTGCTTATTATCTTATCCATAGCTGTTTCTTTATTCATGATTCATTATACATTCGTGAA
The DNA here is from genome assembly GCA_946644025.1 of uncultured Prevotellaceae bacterium. Next base: position 4,858 of record CAMPCG010000090.1, read on the forward strand.
GCGCTTAGTAATTCTTCGAGTAGTCCTCGTTAGAACCGTAGGCCGGATTCTGGCGCAGGGCGGGACAGACGTTCATGTCGGCCAGCGGGATGGGCAGGTAGAGCTTCCACTCGTTGTTCATCTTGGCTGCCACGGCATCGCCGTTACTCAGCTTGCGGACGGCCAGCTTCATCATGGCGTTGCTGTTGTAGTTGGTGACGGCAGCCACACCGCGGTCGTTCTGCTCGGCCAGCGTCGTGGTGTAGTCAACACCGTCAACGTGGCGGTAGTTGTAGCGCATCAGGTCGTACCAGCGCTTGCCCTCGAAGGCAAACTCACGCAGGCGCTCGTTCATGACCAGATCCTCCATACCGCTGAGGCTGCTGAATGCCACCCAGTGGATGGAGTCGCTGGTGGACTCGATGTTCTTGCTGCGCGAGTTGACGGCCTGCACCAGGTTGAACGCCAGGCGCAGCTGCGGGTCGTCGTCGGCAGTAGACAGGGCGGTGAGTGCCTCGGCCTTCATCAGCATGACGTCGGTCAGGCGGTAGACGATGTAGTTCTGCTCGTACTCCACGTTGTAGGAACGGTTCTTCGTGGCATACGACGTAGAGGTGATGAGGTTGTAGTTGCCACCAGTCTCGGTCTTGTCGGCCACATACTTGCGAATCTCCAGACAGTCGTAGCTACCCACGACGACGGGTGTGTTGTAGGTGTAGCTGAGGCCGCGCCAGTCGCGTGCACCGGCAGCACCGGTGATGGTGGTGAACACCGTTCCCTGGTTGGAGAAGAGCGACGAGGCGTAGAGGTAAGGAGCAGCGTTGTTGGCATAGTGGGCATAGTACTGACAGACGGAGAAGTTGCCGAAGTTCTTATTCTTCTCAGAACCGACGGTGCCGTAATAGTCCAGGCCGTTGAACTGCAGCTCGAAAATGCTCTCCTCGGCATTCATGTCGATGAAGAGACGCTCGAACATGCGCGGACCCTGGGCCAGGTAGTACTCCTTCTCCTCAGTCTCGCCACCGGTGAAGAGATGCTGCGACTTCTTCGAGGCGATGACCTTGTCGCAATACTCGATGCAAGCCTGATAGTCGGCAGCACTGTGCTTCACGCTGGCACGCCACAAGTAGATGTCGGCCAGCAGGGCCTGGATGGCATCGCGCGTCATGTAGCCCACGCGGCGCCAGTCGTTGAAGGCAGCGGCAGAGAGTGCGTTCTGCTCGGCCACTTTCAGGTCGTTGATGCAGCAGTTGAGCACGGAGTCAGGATTGGACTGTCCGATGTTGCGGTTCTGGCTGCTGTTCATATAGGCCTCGGTGACGTAGGGCACGTCGCGGAAGTTGCGCACCAGGTAGAAGTAGCACAGCGAGCGCAGGGCCAGCATCTGCGAACAGTCAGAGAGGTAGTCGCCCTCGGTGTACGAGGGGTCTTCGTACATCACCTGCTCGGCCTTGGTGAGCACCAGATTGCAGTTGTTGATGACGTGGTAGAAGGCCGCCCAGCGTGCAAAGACATTGTCGGGCTGGGTGTTGGCGAGGTTCATCTCGGTGAGGTCCTCAACCAGACTTCCCGTCACGTTCGACACGGGCAGCAGCTCCTCAGAGCGCAGGCCGCCCCAGACGATGAGTCGCGAGATGATGTCGGGCGTCAGCATGGAGCGGTAGGCACCGTTGACCATGAGCTGCACGTCGGACTTTGACTTCCAGAAGTCCTCGTCCACTGTCTTGTCGTCGGGCAGGATAACGGTGTCCACACAGGAGGTTAAGAGCAGCCCACCCCCTACCCCTCCCCAAGGGAGGGGGGCTAATATAGCACTGAGCCAGAGAAAAGCAGCCCTGAATCTATCTGAAATAGTTTTCTTTTTCATAATCTTATATATAAATAATGTATTATCTGTTAAGAAGTCTAACCCGTCTCCCCTCCCTTGGGGAGGGGCAGGGGGTGGGCCTTAGAACCCGATATTCAGTGTCACAGTGAACTGCTTGGAGCGCGGTGTCTGCGAGGCATCGGCAGCAACGCCGTAGCCTTGCGGAGAAATCTCGGGGTCGACACCACTGTACTTGGTCCACACGTAGAGGTTGTTCAGCGAGGCGTAGGCCTGCAGCTGGTTCAGTCCCCACTCCTTGATCATCTTCTTGGGGAAGTTGTAGGCAATCTGCAGGTTCTGGAAGCGCACGAATCCACCATCCTCGACATAGCGGTCGGAGGGCTGGAAGTTGTAGCTGGTGTTGTACATGGCACGCGGGATGGGCGTCACGTCGCCATCCTTGCGCCAGCGGTAGTTGACGGTGGCACACTGGTTGTAGGTGTCAAACATCTTCTCCAGGTTCTGGCGGGCCAGGTTGACAACCTTGTTGCCGAAGCGGTACATGAAGCGGGTCTTCACGCTCCAGTTGCCATACTTGAAGGTGAGGTTGAAACCACCGTTGACCTTCGGCAGCGAGTTGCCCAGATAGACAATATCCATCTCGTTGATCTGACCGTCGTGGTTGATGTCCTGATAGCTGGCATCACCACCCTGGAAGGTGTATGTCGTCGAAGCCGTACCGTTGCTGCTGCTGTAGTTGTAGACGAGCTTCTTGGGGTGGCCCTGGTCGTCCATGAGCACGTGGCCGAACTCATCGCGCACGACGGGGAAGGTCTTGCCCTCAGCCAGCATGCGGTTGATCTCAGCCTCGTAGGTAGCGGCGTCCCACTTCTTCTCCTTCTGCAGGTTCTCCAGATAGTCCCACGAATACTGGAACACACCCTCGCTGCGGAAACCGTAGATGGAACCCAGCGAGTTGTTCAGCTGCACGCGCAGAGGCCAGTTGCCTCGGTCGGTGATGCCCCAGGTGGTGACGGTCTTGCCGTTGGCATAGTTCGTGGCGTAGTTGTTCAGAGCGTCGAGCACGCTCTGGTCCATCTCCTTCAGCAGGTTCGAGTTCTGAGCCACGTTGAAGCTGGCGTCGACCGAGAATTTGCCGGCTGAGACAATCTTCTTGGCGGTGAAGTTAAGCTCCCAACCATTGTTGTCCATGCGGCCTGCATTGATGTAGCTCAGCGAGCTGTAGCCCACCATCGAGGGGATGGCCACGCCCGACATGAGCAGGTCGCGCGTCTCCTTGTGATAATAGTCGAAGTCGACCTCGATGCGGTCCTTCAGCAGACCCAGGTTGAAGCCCAGGTTGTAGGAGGTGGTCTTCTCCCACTTCAGGTCGTCGAGCTTCAGGCCGTCGAGCGAGCCGGTGGGCAGCAGGCGCCCCGTCAGACCGTAGTTGCCGGCGTTCGTATTATAGGTATTGTAGAACGACTGCAGCGAGCTGGGAGCCTTACCTACGACACCCCACGAAGCACGCAGACCGAGCATTGAGAGCCACTCGCCCTTGATGGGCTTGAAGAAGGGCTCGTCGCTGATGTTGTAGCGCAGCGACACACCGGGGAAGTAGGCCCACTTGTGCTTCGGGCCGAACTTCGAGTCACCGTCGGCACGCAGCGAGACGCCCAGACTGTAGCGTCCGTCCTTATAGCTCAGGTGTCCGTTGTAGAGCAGGTTCTGCGAGGCCGAGCGTGAGTTGCTGCTGCCCATGCTCTTCAGCTGGGCGAAGGTCGAAGCCTCGGTGATTTCGGGGGGCAGGCCGTTGCTGGTGATGTTCTGCGAGTTGTACTTCTGCGTGCTCATCTCGTAGCGAGCCAGCATCGTTGCCGACCAGTCCTCGTTCTTAAAATAAGGTGTGAACACCAGTTCCACGCGTCCGCCAACCTTCATGCGGTTGGTCTCGGTGCCTACGGCCAGGTTGTAGTCGTTGGTGCCGGCCCACTTCAGGCTGGAGAGCGATGCGGGATAGTATGACGGTGCACTGTTGGCATAGATATCGAAGTCCACGCGTCCGTTGAGGGTCAGACGGTGTGTCTGTGCCTCAGTGCCGAGCAGCTCGTACTTGATGCTGAAGTCGGGGGTCAGACGGTAGGTGTTCTCCTTGGCCCATGCCTTGTTGGCAATAGCCACGGGGTTGCCCAGTGCATAGATGGCGCGCAGCTCGTAGCTGGAGTAGTTGCCGTCGTAGGGCGTCATGCCGCTCTGGTTGGGGTTCATGATGTAGTACTCGCCCGTGTCGTTACCCTGGTCGTCCTGACGGTAGATGCTCATGTTGGGTGCAATCTTCTGGGCCAGCGACAGGATGTTGTTGCCGTAGTTCTTGTTGTTGCCCGTATAGGTCAGAGCGAAGTTGGTCGAGAAGCGGATGCGGTCAGAGACGTTATAGTCGAGCACCAGGCGCGTGGTGAACTGCTTGAAGCGCTGCTTGATGATGGTACCCGACTGCGACTTGTAGCCGGCCGAGATGCGGAAGGTGGCCTTCTGTCCACCACCCGTCAGGTTGACGTTCCAGTCGTGCATGGCACCAAACTGCGTGACGGCTCCCACCCAGTCGGTGTTGTTGTTCCAGTTCTGGTACTCGTTGTAGCCCGATGCATCGTAGTTCAGCTCGGCCACGTTGGTGGTTGCCGTCGAGAGCTGCGAGGGGTTGTAGAACTCCTCCTTCATCAGCATGGTGTAGTCGTCACCGTTGAGCAGGTTGTAGCCCTTGGGCTGCCACGTGCCGGTGAGCTTGTAAGAGAAGTTCACGCGGGGTTTGCCG
>CAMPCG010000091.1 GCA_946644025.1 uncultured Prevotellaceae bacterium
ATTGAGCGTTGACGCTTTCAGCGTCTTATACGGGTTCATGCGGATAATCATATTCGTTTTCTTATCAGCAGCCAGGCGATGGCGACGGCCACTATGGCGAGGATAGCGAGGATGATATAGCGGTTGTACTGCTCGATGGTTACTTCGAGCTGGTCCTCGGGCACGATGCTGTGCAGGTACCATCCGAGGGCGGCGAGGATGGCGTGCCACGCGCCGGCGCCGATGGTGGTGTAGAGCAGGAAGCGCCAGTAGTTCATGCGGGCCAGTCCGGCGGGGATGCTGATGAGGTGGCGTATGCCGGGGATAAGTCGGCCGGTGAGGGTGGCGGCGACGCCGTGGTCGTCGAAGTAGCGCTCGCTCTTCTCCACCTTCTCCTGGTTGAGTAGGCACATACGGCCCCACTTGCTGTTGGCGAACTTGTAGACGACGGGACGACCCACGTAGAGCGCCACGAAGTAGTTGATAGACGCGCCCAGGTCGGCTCCGATGGTGGCAAAGAGCACCACCAGGAAGACGTTAAGACCGCCCGTGGCGGCATGATAGGCGGCAGGAGCCACCACCAGTTCGGAGGGTACGGGAATGACGGTGCTCTCGAGCAGCATGAGCAGCAGGATGGTGCCGTAGTTCAGGTTTTGCAGAAGTGTCGAAATCATGGTTCTTGCTTTGTTTCGGCTTGCAAAATTACACAAAATAATTAAAACAATTCGCTTTTTGAGCAAAAAAGCATAAAAAAGGCGCGTTGTACGCCCCAATCGCTTCTCCAAGTCAGGCTTTTTTCGTAATTTTGCCGCCGATTTGATAACTGTACATACGTACATCTTAAGAAATGCCTGACAAATTACTTTCCACTCTTCCCTACGACCAGCTGGTGTCGTGGGCACTCACGTTTTGCAAGAACGCCGTTCTTGCCATCATTGTTTATTTCCTGGGCCGGTGGCTCATCAAGTGGGCCGTTAGGCTTGTCACCAAGATGCTTGAGCACAGCAAGGTTGACCCGTCGCTCTTCAGCTTCCTCACGAGCATCGTCAGCGTGGTGATGTGGCTGCTCCTGGCCATCGTCATCATCTCCATCCTCGGCATCGAGACTTCGTCGTTCATCGCCCTCTTCGCCTCGGCGGGCATGGCCATCGGCATGGCGCTGAGCGGCACGCTTCAGAACTTTGCCGGCGGTGTGATGATTCTGCTCTTCAAGCCCTTCAAGGTGGGCGACTTCATCGAGGCTCAGGGCTATGCCGGCACGGTGAAGGAGATTCAGATTTTCAACACCATCCTTCGCACCAACGACGCCCAGACCGTCATCATTCCCAACGGCGGCCTGTCCACCGGCTCGATGAAGAACTACAGCACGGAGAAGTACCGCCGCGTGGACCTGTCGTTCCAGGTGGCCTACGGCAGCGACCTCAACGAGGCGAAGCGCGCCATAGCCGACATCCAGGCCTCGTGTCCCGAGGTGCTGCAGGGTCCCGTGGCCGACTCGCCGGTCGTCGCAGCCCCCTGGATAGGTCTCGCCACGCTCGGCGACAGCGGCCTGCAGCTGAACACGCGCTCCTGGTGCCTCGGCAAAGACTACTGGACGGTCTATTTCCACCTCAACGAGACCGTCTACCAGCAGCTGCGCAGCCGCGGCTTCATGTTCCCCTTCAACCGCATGGACGTAGCCATCGTGAACCAGAAAGCTTAACCCAACGGCCCCCCTTGGGAGCCGCAGGGGAGCTTCATTGTAGACTATGTTTCGCATAAGGAAACTCGACAAGTTCATCGCCAAGCAGTTTCTGCTGCTCTTCACCGCCACGTTCTTCATCTGCCAGTTCGTGCTGATGATGCAGTTTCTGTGGCGCTATGTCGACGACCTCATCGGCAAGGGCCTCACCGTCGACGTGCTGGCTCAGTTCCTGTGGTACATGAGCCTCATCCTCGTGCCTCAGGCCATCCCGCTGGCCATTCTGCTCTCGTCGCTCATCACCTTCGGCAACCTTGGCGAGAGCTCAGAGCTCACGGCCATCAAGGCCGCCGGTGTGTCGCTGCTCGGGGCCATGCGCTCGCTCATCGTGCTCGTCATTCTCACCGCCGGGCTGTCGATGTACTTCCAGGACGTCATCGGCCCCGAGGCCAACAAGAAGTTCGGCCAGCTGCTCCTCTCGATGAAGCAGAAGAGCCCCGAGCTGGAGATTCCCGAGGGCCGTTTCTACGACGGTCTGCCCAACACCAACCTCTACGTGCAGCGCAAGGACCTCGAGACGGGCAAGCTCTACAACGTCATGATTTACCGCCAGAGCGGCAGCTACGAGGACCAGGCCATCATCCTGGCCGACTCGGGTATGCTCCAGTCCACGGCCGAGAAGAAGCACCTGCTCATGACGCTCTGGAGCGGCGAGTGGTTTGAGAACATGCGGTCGCAGGACATCGGCGGCACTGCCGAGGTGCCCTACCGCCGCGAGACCTTCGGTCAGAAGCAGATACTGCTCGACTTCGACGACGGCTTCAACCTGGCCGACGTGGCCGGCATTGCCAGCAGCGCCAAGTCGAAGAGCAGCCGCCAAATCATGCTGGACCTCGACTCCATACGCCACTTCAACGACAGCGTGGGCCAGAGCTACTACCGCGAGGCCCGCTACTACGTGCTCTACATGGAGCCCCTCACGCCCGAAGACTCGCTGCGCCTGGCCGCCACCACTGCCAGCGCGTCGGCAAAGGGCCTCCTACCCAACCCCGACAGCCTCTACGCCAAGCTCCCGAAGGAGACCCGCCGCATCGTGGCCCGCGAGGCAGCACGACAGGCACAGACGGCGGCCAACGACTGCGCCATGAAGGCCGACTATGCCGACTACATCAACCGCCAGGAGCGGCTCCACCTCATCGAGGTCATCGGCAAGTTCACGCTGGCCCTCTCCTGCATCGTCTTCTTCTTCATCGGCGCGCCACTCGGAGCCATCATCCGCAAGGGAGGACTGGGCGTGCCGGTCATCATCTCGGTCATCGTCTTCATCGTCTACTACATCTTCGACAACTCGGGTATGCGCATGGCCCGCGACGACAACTGGACCGTGTGGTACGGCAAGACCGTCTCCATGATGGTGCTCACGCCGCTGGCCGTCTTCTTCACCTACAAGGCCAACAACGACTCCACCGTCTTCAACATCGACGCCTACCGCCTCTTCTTCATCCGCCTGCTGGGGCTGAAGCAGAAGCGCAACCTAGCCTACAAGGAGGTGGTCATCAACCAGCCCGACTACGCCGCCGACGCCGAGAAGCTGCAGGCCATCATTGCCGACATCGACGCCTACCGCCACGAGCACCACCTGCTGCGCTGGCCCAACCCGGTGAAGGTGTTCTTCCACGCCGGCGACGACCGCCGCATAGAGGAAATCGACGAGAACCTCTCCTTCGTCATCGAGGACCTCTCCAACACGCGCGACCACCGCATCCTCCACGAGCTGAACAACATCCCCATCATCGCCACCCACGCCCACACGCGGCCCTTCCGCCGCCGCCTCCTCAACATCATCACCGGCCTCCTGCTGCCCATAGGCATCTTCTTCTACATCCGCATGATACGCTTCCGTCTGCGCCTCTACCGCGAGCTCAGCGCCACCGAGAAAGCCTGCAACGCCATCATCGGCCTCATCCAAGAAACCCGCTAAAGCAAAGTGTCGTTATATCGAAGTGTCGTAATATCGAAATATCGAAGTGTCGTTATATCGAAATATCGAAGTGTCGTTATATCGAAATATCGTAATATCGAAATATCGAAGTGTCGTAATATCGAAATATCGTAATATCGAAATATCGTAAAATATCAAATCCGTAAAATAACCTATGATGTCCCTCAACACCATCCCTGAAGCCATTCAAGACATACGCGACGGCAAGTTCGTCATCGTCGTCGACGACGAAGACCGCGAGAACGAGGGCGACCTCATCTGCGCCGCCGAGAAGATTACGCCCGACATGGTAAACTTCATGCTCATCCATGCCCGCGGGGTGCTCTGCGCTCCGCTCACCATCAGCCGCTGCCAGGAGCTCGACCTGCCCCACCAGGTGCAGGACAACACCTCGATGCTCGGCACGCCCTTCACCGTCACCGTCGACAAGCTCGACGGCTGCTCCACCGGGGTCTCTGCCCACGACCGCGCCGCCACCATCCGCGCGCTGGCCGACCCCGCGTCGACACCCCAGACCTTCGGCCGTCCTGGCCATGTCAACCCGCTCTACGCTCAGGACAACGGCGTGCTGCGCCGCGCTGGCCACACCGAGGCCGCCATCGACCTGTGCAAGATGGCGGGGCTGCGGCCTGCCGGGGTGCTCATGGAGATTATGAACGACGACGGCTCGATGGCCCGTCTGCCCCAGCTCATGGACTTCGGCCAGAAATGGGACATGAAGGTCATCTCCATCAAAGACATGATAGCCTACCGCCTGCAGAAGGAGAGCCTCGTGGAGCAGGGCCAGGAGGTGGACATGCCCACCGAGTGGGGACACTTCCGCCTCATACCCTTCCGCCAGAAGAGCAACGGTCTGGAGCACTTCGCCCTGGTCAAGGGCGAGTGGCAGGCCGACGAGCCCGTCCTCGTGCGCGTACACTCCAGCTGCGCCACCGGCGACATACTCGGCTCCCGCCGGTGCGACTGCGGCGAGCAGCTGCACAAGGCCATGCAGATGATTGAGGCCGAGGGACGCGGCGCCCTCGTATACATGATGCAGGAGGGCCGCGGCATAGGGCTGATGAACAAGATTGCCGCCTACAAGCTGCAGGAAGAGGGCTACGACACCGTCGACGCCAACACCCACCTGGGCTTCAAGCCCGACGAGCGCGACTACGGTTGCGGTGCACAGATACTTAGGCAGCTCGGCATACAGAAGATGCGCCTCATGACCAACAACCCCGTGAAGCGCGTAGGACTGGAAGCCTACGGGCTGGAAATAGTAGAGAACGTGCCCATAGAGGTAACGCCCAACAAGTACAACCTGCGCTACCTGCAGACCAAGCAGCAGCGGATGGGCCACACGCTCCACCTCGCCTAACCCCGGTTAGGCCTTAGGGCAGAAAACGTTCAACCCCCGCCAACAGAAGTGTTGGCGGGGGTTGAACGTTTATTGTTGCGCCGAAGCTACTGCTTCAGCCTGAAGGACTGCTCAATGCTCTGCAGTTCTTCGCGGAAGGAGGTCTCCACCTTGAGGCGCTGTTCCACGGCCGAGCAGCTGTGGAGCACGGTGGAGTGGTCGCGCCCACCGATGAGCTGGCCAATGCGCGAGGCCGGCATCTTGGTGTACTTCTGGGCGAGGTACATCGACACCTGGCGCACCTGCACGTAGTCTCTCTTGCGGCTCTTGCTGTACACCTGCTGCTGGCTGACGCCGTAGTGCTGGCACACGCGCTCCAGTATGTCGTCGATGGTGAGCGGCTGGTTGTCGTCCATCTTCACTGCGCGCTTGATGACGCGCTCTGCCAGGTGCAGGTCCACGGCCGAGTTGTAGACGATGGAGTAGGCCATGAGCGAGTTGAGCACGCCCTCAAGGTCGCGCACGGAGCCGTTGGCCGTCTTGGCGATGTAGTCGATGACGTCAGCCGGAATCTTCAGTCCGTCGCGGCGACACTTGCTCTGCAGTATGTCTATGCACAGCTGCTTGTTGGGCTTCTCCAGCTCGGCAATGAGCCCGCAGGAGAATCGTGTCAGCAGCCGCTCCTTCACGCCGGCCAGGTCTACTGGCGGGCGGTCGCTGGCCAGGATAATCTGCTTGCCCAGGCGGAAGAGGTGGTCGAAGACGTGGAAGAAGGTGTCGAGCGTCTTGGGCGACGAGACCCACTCCTGTATGTCATCGACAATGAGCGTGTCGATGCTCTGGTAGTAGTTGATGAAGTCGTTGGTGGTGTTGCTGCGCACGCTGTCGGTGAACTGTATCTGGAAGAGTCTTGCCGAGACGTATAGCACGCGCAACTGCGGGTTCTGCTTCTTGGCTTCCACGCCGATGGCGTTGATGAGGTGTGTCTTTCCGCATCCCGACGGTCCGTAGACGAAGAAGGGGTTGAAGGTGGTCTTTCCCGGCTGTCCAGCGATGGTGAGTCCCACGGTGCGCGGCAGCTTGTTGGAGTCGCCTTCTATAAAGTTGTCGAAGGTCTTCTTCGGGTCCAGCTGCGGGTCTATGTCCTGCGGCTTTGCGGTGTCGAGCACGGTGGGCGTCTTGTTGCCGCGGCTGGTTTCCTTGGGGCCTTCGATGTCGGCGGGCCGCTCGCCCTCCCAGTCCACGCGCTTGCCGTTCTGCTTGTCCACCACGAGGCGGTAGGTCAGCCTGATGCTCTCACCGAAGCTCTGGCTCAGCGACCACGCCATGAGCTTGACGTAGTTCTGCTCCAGATATTCGTAGACGTACATGCTGGGCACCTCTACGAGCAACGTGCGCTCACGCTCGTCGTAGGACACAAAGCCAATAGGCTCGAACCAGGTCTTGAAGACCTGCTCCGTCACGTTCTGCCTAATGTGCTGCAGGAAGTTTTCCCAAAGAGTTCTATGGCTTCGTTGTGTCACGACTGGATATACTTTTTCAAGAAAAGAATTAATGGGTGTGTGTTCTAACCGATAGATGGTATTAGAGCCCTTCAATCAGGTTTTGCGAGTGCAAAGTTCGCAATTTTTTTCGTAACCTCCAAACCCGCCGCAATTATTGCGTGTGTGTACAAACGGCGTAACTGCCTAATGTTGGCGAGTTTATGATGTTTCACGAATTTTCAACACGAAAAGGGGTTGCAAATTTTCATATCCTTAATTATCAATGGGTTACAAAACTCGCCAAAGGGGTTTCAGAGAGTTTGTTATTTAGACAAATTTAAATTAGTCCATAATTTTTCTCCGGCTTAGTCCTTCGCGGTGGCGTAAAAGGAGGCCGCAAGGACATAGTTTTTTGTATCGGAAATGGGGTGTTCATTTTGCCCAGTGATGGATAGTCCATTAGTCCAATACCCTGATGAACTCTCCCGGTGGTATGCCGACCATTTCCTTGAACTTCTTCTGAAAGTAGGTGCGGCTGCTGAACCCGCAGTGCTGCGCCACGTAGTCATTGCTCCAGTCGGGGTGCTCCTTCAGCACCTTTTTCGCCTCTTCTATTCTCAGATAGGTGAGCCACGTGGCAAACACCTCCCACTCCGTGGTTTTGAGCCAGGCTGTGAGCAGGGGTCTCTGGACGTGCATCTCGTCGGCCACGGTCTGTATGTTCAGTTCCTGCTGCAAGTGTCCGCCGCCGGCCGTCCACTCTTCCACAGCCGAGGCGATATGAGCGAAGGACGCTTTCCTGTCGGTCTCCGAGGGGGCAGGCGTACTGTCTTTCTCGTCGGAGGGCGATGGGCGGTCTTGCGTCTCTGCAATCTCGACAAGTCGTTGGTCGTTGCTCACCAAGTAGCAGAGGAAGCAAATGACGAAATAGAATACTGCTGCGAAGGCGATTAGCGCGAACAGTCCGAGCAGTTTTCCTCTCATGAAGATGATCAGCGGCACCAGCAAGGCTATGAGTGCGAGCAGGGAGACGCTTCGCTCCATCCAGTTCAGCATGTCGCTCATGCTCCTATCGTAGTATGAAGCCACTGACTTTCTCATTCGCCACATCTCATGCAGTGTGAGCCAGGCATAGTAGCCTTGCATCAGGGCATAGAGCACTCCCCCTATGGCCGCGGCCATTCTCAGCTCCGGCGATTCGCTCAGCAGCGGCTGTCCGTCGATAAGCTTGGCGCCTATGAGCAGGACCATCGTTGTCGCCCATGTCACCCCACCTACGAGCCATTCGTAATAATGTATGTGCCCCCCTCGCTGCAGGTATAGCAGTGCTGCAGAGAGCAGTATCGACACCATGATGAAGAAGGGTAAGTTGAGCATGACAGCCTGTGTAACTCCCATGTCGCGCAGTCTCAGCTTATACTGCAAAGCGAACTGCAGCGCCAGCAGCAGCGTGCTTGCCGCCATGAGCCATCGAGCTTTGTCGGCCACCTTTTGCCGGGCCACTCTTCGCGGCAGCACAGCCAAGACCATTGTCAACAGCCCCCATCACCATCACGGCGGTGAATTGCATGTTGCCCATCACGCCGGGGCAGTTCTCTTCGGGTGGAGCCACATCTCACTCATGCGCCCCGACTACCTGACAAATAGAATCATCGCTCGTGACCTTATTATATTATTGTTAGGGATAACAGCCTACTGGACGCTATTAGCCCCCAGCGGCCTCCAGTCTATAGATGCTATAGAGACTATAAAAGCAGCTATAGCGAAGTCCGTCTTTTTCCTCCACGCCGGATTTATCGCCTTCACCTTCTACCGCACTTACTATCTTGTGCGTCGCTCGCTGCTGAGCATGCCTGCTGACGACGGGGCATCTGGCTGGTGGACATCTGAGGCAAAGCGCGAAGTGCTCAGCGGCCACCACTCCTTCGTCATCTGCTGTCATCTCATCATCCTCTTCGGCATTGGCAGCATTGTCATCACGGTCGCCACCCCCACATTGGTGTGGCCGTTCACCGTGCTGACAACGGTGGGCATCGCTGTGTTCATCTACATTTTCTACTCACTCACTGAGTACGGACGGGTGATAGAGTCTGCCACCTGTGCCACCGAAGACGCTGAGAAAAGCCGATAACAAGGGAAGAAATCTATCGTCTTTAACTCCTTTAACTCCAAAAAGGTTGAACGAATACGAAACTTAAATAAACAATAAACACATGAGAACAACTACGAACTGTTTGCGGGATTATGCCATTTCTGGCTTACGCCTGTTGCTCGCCGCCCTGTTCCTGTTGGCCGGCGGTACTGAGTCACGTGCCTGGGACATCGATGCCGATGAGAACGGGAAGTACGACGGCCTTTACGACCGCCCCACCCACTTCCCTAACTGGAGCCAGCCTTCTACCTGGCCTAACGCCATGTACTACCTCTGCGAGGTGCGCATGGGCAAGGACGGGCCGCGGCTGCAGAACTACGAGATTGCGGTCTATGACCAGCACAACGAGCTGCGCCACTGCAGCCGCAGCATTGCCGGTGACGAAGACCTCTGTGTGCTCACCATACGCGGCACGGAGGGCGACACGTTCCATTTCAGCGTCATCTATGGCGACGACTTCGCCAGCCCCACCGTCGCCGACATTCCCGAGGTGACGGTATCGTTCAAAACCAACGAAATCGTAGGCAAGAAGCTGGAGCCCTTCTGTCTCACCATCGACTCAGAAGACTATGAAACAACAGGCATTTCCTTCACTTCCAACACGCAACGCCCTGCACCTGGCATCTCAACCTTGGATGGCCGTCGAGTTCAGGCTTCTAGCTTAAAGAAGGGAATCTACATCATAGGCAATAAGAAGGTCCTGGTGAAATAAATGCGGAACTTGGTTCTACAAGAATCTGTGTGGGTCAATACCGTGATGAAGATATGAGTTATAT
>CAMPCG010000092.1 GCA_946644025.1 uncultured Prevotellaceae bacterium
CGACCGCGACTTTGCCAACTTCCATCTCGTGTTTCTCATGCGACTGAGCCGCTTCCTGGGCTTCTACCCCAACCTGGACGACTTTGCCGACGGCTGCTTCTTCGACCTGCGTGCCGCTACTTTCTGCACGGCGCCGCCGCTGCACCGCGACTTCCTCTACCCCGAAGATGCAGCCCGCATACGGCTGCTCATGCGCATGGACTTCCCCACGATGCACCTCTTCCGGCTGTCGCGCAACGAGCGCAACCAGATTCTCGACACGCTGCTGCTCTACTACCGCCTGCACCTGCCTGCCTTCCCCGAGTTGCGCTCACTGCCAGTGCTGAAGGAGCTGTGGAGCGATTAAGGTAAACGGTGGGTCCATGAATGTCGGCCAGCGATGTCACGGAGCCGTTGGCAGCGGTGTGTCATACGCTACGCGTCTTCAAAAAACAAGAAAAAACAAAAAAAACAAGAAAAAACAAATAAGCAGGTGGTTTTTTCTTGTTTTTTCTTGTTTTTTGAGGTTTTCTTAAGCACGCGTTAGCGTATATATCCTTTTGACACACCTGTAGCGGAGGGTCGCAAATCCTCGACAGCGGGTCGTGGGGCCCCTTCGAAGCCTCACCCCCCTCCTATATCTGTCCCCCTTATAGGGGGACTAGATATGAGGGGGAGGCTTCTTCGGGGGTTTGGAAAGTAGCTGTAAAACATGCCTCTCAAGCCGAAGAGTTTGACAACTCTACGGTCAGGTGGCGTACACCAATGATATAGGTGGCGCAAAGCTATGGTTCGGTTGATGCAAACCTATGGTTTGAGAGACGCAAAGCTATGGTTTGGTTGGAGCAAACCTATGGTTTGAGGGGTCCAAAGCTATGGTTTGGATGGCGTAAACCTACGGTCCAGCTGCTGGAACTGCTGCACGCTGCCACCGGCGAAGCGCTGGAACTGCTTGTAGAAGTAGCTGCGGTCGTTGAAGCCGCTCTCACGGGCAATGCGCGTCATGGGCCAATCGGGATGGTCGGCCATGAGCTGGCGGGCGTGTTCCACGCGTTTGCGCACCCGCCAGGTGCGGAAGTCCTCGCCAACGACCTTGTTGAAATACTGGTGGAACTGCGCCCGGCTCATCTCCAGCTCAGCGGCAATGTCCTGCACGGCCTTGTCGGTCTGCAGGTATCCGCCCTGCTCAATCCACGCCATCAGACGGTCGGGGTGAGGCGAGTCGCCGGCCATGGCCTCATAGCGGGACTGCCCTGCTGAGAGTGCCGGCATGATGATGCGCGAGCTGAGCAGGTAGTTGACGAAGCTGGCCGCCAGGAAGGCATAGAAGGCGGCAATGACAACCGTCAGCGCCACGTCGACGGAGCGGTGGCCCAGCAGCATCAGCAGCGACAGCACGCCCACGGCCAGCGCCGCCCAGAAGAGCACGCCCACCCAGCGCAGGCTGCGGTCAATCTCCTCCTCCTCGTAATAGTCAGAAATCTGGGCCACGAACTGTCGGTGACAGCGCACGTACCAGCGGGTATAGACCACCAGCAGGGCGACGTAGAGCACAATGCACAGCTCGTAGACGAAAAAGAAACTGCCCAGCGGCAACAGGAAATAAGCCCCCACCAGCACAGCATCGACCGCAGCGACAGCGCCCAGCTGCTGCAACAACCGCCGCAACGTGACTTCGGCCGGACTGACGAGCACCAGCACGACGTTGGTGAAGAGCATGGCCTGCACGTAGCTCACGCCCAGAGCGATGCAGCTGCCCAGGTAGCTCATATTGCCATCGGGGTCGACGCTGATCTGCATGATGTTGAGCACGGCCAGCACCAGCACGGCCACCGTCAGGCCGTGCTTGGCCAGGCGCAACTTGTGCGCCCGCTCATCGGTCGGCGTCTTCACCGCGGCCAATATCAGTCCCGTTGCCAGCAGGCAGCTCGAGGCTGCCAGCATGAGTCGCAAGTAGAGTTCGTCGCTCATGATTCTGTTCTTTCAGTTAAGCACCAGCGTGCGATGTCGCTGCAAAATTAAGAAATTCCCGGCAGTCTGCCAAACATTTTACACGTTTTTTCAGCTATTCACCGATGAAATGGGCAAAAATGGCGGTTTTTCCCGTGCGCAACACTGCATTTTTCCACGGCTGGAGTCACGTTTTGGGAGTGTGGAGTTTTGTTTTGAAAGTGTGGAGTTTTCGATCGATACCAAAACTCCACACCTTTGCGCTTGGCGTTTTGACATATTTTCAGTACCTTTGCACGGGCTGAGGGGCCATGCGTACATATATATAATGTGCCTACCCGCCCCTGTCAAGCAGAGAACAACAACGTAACAACAACAAACAACAAGACTATTATGAGCAAACGAACAACACTCGTGTCGCGGACGGCCATGCTGCTCCTTGCGACCCTGTTAACGCCGACGACCCATGCTGCCGACGTCATCAACATCACGTTCACGGCGCGCGGTGAGAGTAGCACCGTAGAGAGCGTGACAGTAACCAACCTGACCCACACCGACATTGCACCCGTGACGCTGAGCGGAGGGGCCACTCTGCAGCTGGTGGACAAGGCGGCCGCCTTGCGACGGGCCGACGTCAACCGCGACACGCAGGTGGGCATCGGCGACATCGTGGCCGTCACCAACGTCATGGCCGGCTCCGAAGGCGACGCCACACTGCTGTCGGCCTCCGACGTCAACGGCGACGGCACCGTCGGCATCGGCGACATCGTGGCCATCACCAACGTCATGGCCGGCAACTACGGCGGCGGCACAACGGCCAACGCACAGGCGATGGACTTCAACGAGGGCGACATCCTGCGCTTCGAGGGCAAGAGCGGCCAGATGCGCACCATCGTGGTCAACGCCCCTGAGCGCAGCCACGGCGTCTCCTTCTACTTCTGCACCTGCCGCGATGCCAGCGGCAACAACTACCCCATCGTCGAGGCCGGCGGCCTGCTCTGGATGGCCGAGGACCTGCACGCACTGAGCAACGTCAAGGGCATCAGCATCTACTTTGACGACCAGGCCGACGACTGGGCCAGCGCCGTGCGCAACAAAGAGTCGACAGCCATGGCCATGGTGTGTGGCGACGACTATAGCGACGTCTACTACACCTACGCTGCCGCACGCCTGGCACTGCCCGAAGGCTGGATGCTGCCCACGCTGGGCGAGCTCGACGCCGTGGCGCGCAACCTAGGCGGCTACGAGGTGGTGGGCGGCAAGATGAAGCGTGCGGGCGACAAAGACTCGTTCCGCGACCTCATCTTCAGCACCCCCGACTCGCTGCAGCTGCGCATCAACCCGAAGGGTTACATCGGCGAGGACGGCAAGAAAGCCGACAACAACAGCGGCTACGTACTCACCGACACACGCCAGAACCGCCAAGCCATCTACATGCGGATAGCCAACGGCAGCGACGAAGGCACACTCAAGCATGCTGACGGCGCCGGATCGGTGCCTAACGGCCTGCCCAGCTACGCCGCCGTGCACATCCGCGGTGTGCGCCCCGCCCCCAGTGCCTATACCGACATGATCTTCCAGCTCTACAGCAACGCACACAACGGCGCACGCATGAAAGCCCCGCGCCGGGCCGACGACCAGGAGAACCCCTTCACCGGCGAGGTGAACCCCTACACGGGCACGCCCTACGGCGACTACTACACCGTGGACCACTCCACCAAACAGATTGTGATGGATGCTATGGGCCAGAAGTGTATGGGATGGACCAGCGCCAGCGACTCATACGTTCCTTTCGGTCAGGACGAGAGTCTCTTCGGCACAGTCTTTGTAAACGCTACCGACGGCACCGTCACGCAGAAGCAGGCCGAGGGCGACTGGATGAAAGACAACAGCGGCAACAGGAAAAACCGCACGCGCCTTAAGAAACTGTGTCCCCAAAAGGTCGCTGATGGGACTTACAACACGCTTAAGGTTAGCTACGATGTCACTGTGCATGACTACGAAAGCGACGGTTCTACCGAAACACACTGGATGGCACGTGACATTGAAGGAAAGGAGGGTCAACTCATCCTCGAGGTCTTTGGTAATGCCGCCACCGACTTCGCCCTGCAGAAGACGCTGATGCTGCCCGGCACGTACACCATGCCCGAGTTCGACGGCTTTAAGGAGGACGACAGCCGCTGGGCGGAGGAGTTGCGCCTTAATGAATTCTACATGAAGCGCCTGAACCTTCTGGCTGCCGACTACAACCAGGACGGCGTGGACGACGTGGTGGTGGGCTTCTGCGACAAATGGATGGTGCTCGACGGCACCGACTACACCACCGTGCTGGCCCAGCGCACCTTCCCCACTGATTGCGTACGTGCCTGCGTGGGCGACCTCGACGAGAACGGATACAACGACCTGGGCGTCATCTACCAGCACAACGACCAGATTCACGTGCGCGTGGTGATGGACGATATCCAGAAGTTCGACGCCGCTAAGAACAGCAGCTTCGACGAGGTGGCCGACTACATCGGCACACTGCCCGTAGAGAAGGCTGGTGTATCATCTTTCCTCGACATCAAGTTCGGCGACATCACCAACACGGGCAACAGCGTGCTCTGCCTCGCCGTGGCCAACCGCCACATCAACAAGAGCCCCAAGTCGGTGTTCTACGTGCTGCAGAGGGGCAACAACAACCTGCTGCAGCAGGTCTTCCGTTTCGAGGAGGAGCAAAAGGTAGAGCTAAGCAACATGTCGCATGACCGCACCAGCACCAACACCAACAGCACCATTGCCGTGGTACACACTCAGGGCCTGGGACAGCGTCCCGACGTGCTGTTGCACAACGGACTCTACCGTCTGAACGATAGCTATGAGTTCGAGCAGGTCAGCATCGGCGGTTACAAAGAGGATGGCAAGCTCATCGACGTGGCCATCCACAGCGACAATGTGGCCGTGGGCCGGTTCACTGATGACCTGCCCGAAGGCTACGAGCAGCTGGCTTACTTAGGCACGCGCGTAGCTAACTTTACCAGCAAGAAATGGACCAGCTCTGCAGGCGACATCCACAGCCGCGGCATCTATGCTTGCGTGGAAGTACTGACACCCGACACCAATAAAGGTGTCATGACCCGCAAGGAACTACATACGGGCTGCGTAGGCTCAGTCTGCAGCTGGAGTAAGGATGGTGACTTCCACTTCGGTGCAAACTTCCCCGCCTTCTGCGCCACCTCTTATACCAACATCGACACCCGCCGCTATAAGTTCGTCTCATGCCAGGCCACGATGAGTGAGCCCCGCATAAAATTCGCACTGGCCGCTGCACCCTACTGGGCCAAGGTGCCCGCTGGCTATGCCCATGCCGGCGAGGACTACGACTACGGCGACAACGGCCCCTCGACGGAGTGGGTAAAGAGTACAAGCACCAGCCAGGGCGAGGGCTACTCCAACGGCACGTCGTCGAAGCTCATCTTCGGCATTGAACAGGAGAACAAGGTGTCGCTCTTCGGCGTGGAGATAGGCAAGTACGGCTTTGAGTTCGAGACCAACATCGGCTACGAGTGGCAGAAGAGCTACGAGCGCACCAACACCTACACCTTCGAGTCGGGCTGTTCGGCCAGCCGCGACAACAAGGTAGGACTGACGATGACGCCCGTCTGGCTCTACACCTACGAGTGCATCGACAGCAATGACCCCGACAACATCGGCACGACGCTCGTCTGCGGTGCACCCTCCTACCCGCGCGACCTGGAGCTCTCGGTAACAGACTACATGCTGCTGCGCGGCGACCGCGACGACATTCCCGACGTGAGCTCCATCTTCACCCACACACCCGGCAACCCGCTGACCTACCTCAGCAATCCCGACCTGGTGAAGAGCGAGGGCGACATCATCTGGAGCAACAACGACAAGAACAAGTTCTCTACTACCGGCTCCGACGGCACCTCCTCGTTCTCTATCGAGGTGAGTACGGAGAACTCCACGACAACCACCAACACCTTCAATATGGAGATGTCGCTCGTGGCCTTCGCCGGTGTCATGAACACCACCGTCAAGGCGGGCGTCGGCTTCGGCTACTCCCACGACTGGTCCAGCAGCTACAGCACCGGCTATGGCACTACCGTCACCGGCACCGTGCCACTGCCCAAGAGTTGGGGCGACGTGCCCATCTTCGACTGGAACATGTATCGCCACGTGGTGGAGATCGGCGGCCAGAAGTTCCCCGTCGTCAACTACATCGTCAAGAACGTGAGGAGCTCTGGCAGTTCCAGCAAGGCTGCTGAAAAGCAATAAAGAGAAATAACTCTCCAGCAGAAAAAAGTCCCCGAACGCTTTGGCCGTTCGGGGCTTTTTTCGTAACTTTGCAGCCAAATGGTAAACTGTTAATTGGTTAATTACTCAGATGGGCATATACATTGACAAAGGGAACATGGGCTTCCAGAGAGCCCGCAACAGCGAATACGTCGACAAGAGCGGCCTCATAGGCATAGTGAACAGGACGCTCTACACCGAGAAGAGCTTCACGTGCGTGACGCGCAGCCGCCGCTTTGGCAAGTCGATGGCGGCGAAGATGCTGGCGGCCTACTACGACCGCTCGTGCGACTCCCGGCAGCTCTTTGCCGACTTAGAGATTGCTGGCGACGCGACGTTCGAGGAACACCTGAACAAGTACCCCGTCATCTATCTCGACCTCTCCGGCTTTGCCAGCAAGATAGGGCAAGGCGGCGTGGTTAGCCTCATTGACAAAGAGCTTTTGGATGATATTGCCGAGGTGTTCCCCGACATAGCACCCCGCGAAGGCGGCGACCTGATGGACTACCTGAAACGCATCCATGCCAAGACGGCCCAGACCTTTATATTCATCATCGACGAGTGGGACACCATCCTGCGCGAGTGTGCCCAGGATCCGAGCCTGCCCAACCAGACCGACGAGTACGTCAACTGGCTGCGCCGCATGTTCAAGGACGTGGGGGGCATGGACGTCTTCGCCGCCGTCTACATGACGGGCATCCTGCCCATCAAGAAGTACGCCACACAGTCGGCCATGAACAATTTCCGCGAGTACTCCATGGTGGAGCCAGGTCGCATGGGACGCTTCTTCGGCTTCACGAAGGACGAAGTGAAGACACTGGCGGAGAAGCACCAGATGGACTTCGACGACTTGGAGAAGTGGTACGACGGCTACCAGATAGGGCCGGAGAAGTCGATGTTCAACCCCAACTCGGTGATACAGGCCTTGGAATATGGCCGCTGCCGCAGCTTCTGGGGCAGCACGGGCGCCTTCGATGCCATTGCGGGCTACATACAGATGAACTTCGACGGGCTGAAGGAGAGCATCATTGAGATGCTGGCGGGGGGGCGCGCCGCAGTGAACACCACGAAGTTCCGCAACGACCTGTCGGAGATTCGCAGCCGCGACGACGTGCTCACGGTGCTCATTCACCTGGGCTATCTCAGCTTCGACTGGGAGGAGCGCGAGTGCTACGTACCCAATTATGAGGTGTCAGAGGAACTGGCCAACGCCGTGGAAGAGACGGGCTGGACTACCATTGCCAACGCCCTGAAGCAGTCGGAGCAGCTGCTGAAGGCCACCCTGCGCGGTGACGCCCAGCTGGTGGCCCGCATGGTGGGCGAGGCACACCAGGAGAACACCAGCATCATCCGCTACAGCGACGAGAACTCCATGGCCTGCGTGCTCGCCATTGCCTACTACTACGCCCACGGCGACTACATCTTCCACCGCGAGTTCCAGACGGGCCGCGGCTTTGCCGACCTGGTGCTCATCCCGCGCAAGAATGTTGCGAAGCCCGCCATCATCGTCGAGCTGAAATACGGCGACTCGACCGCTACGGCCATCGACCAGATTCACCAGCGCCAGTACCCCGCCAAGGTCGCGGAGTACAGCGGCGAGATGCTCCTCGTCGGTATCAGCTATGACAAGCAGACGAAAGAGCACCAGTGCCTGATTGAGACATGGAGTAAAGGAGTAAAGGAGTAAAGGAGTAAGGAGTAAGGAGTAAGGAGTAAAGGAGTAAGAGTGATAAAGAACTAAAAAATATTGATGGACGGAATGACACTTGACTTTATCCTGCGCATCGTCGTGGCAGCACTGCTGGGCGGTTCCGTAGGACTGGAGCGCGAATATCGTGAGAAGGCTGCGGGCTTCCGCACCCACTTTCTCGTGGCGCTGGGCTCGGCGCTGTTTATGATTATCTCGGCCTACGGGTTCCAGGATGCCCTGGTGACGCCGGAACACCGACTCGACGTGTCGCGCATTGCGGCGCAGGTGGTCAGCGGCATCGGTTTCATCGGTGCGGGCACGATTATCTTTCAGAAGAACGCCGTGCGCGGACTGACCACAGCGGCCAGCATCTGGGTGACGGCAGCCATCGGCCTGAGCTGCGGTGCTGGCATGTACCCCCTGGCAGCGGCAGCCACGCTGCTGGTGTTGCTGGGCCTGGAGGCCTTCAACTTCTTCCTGCGCCGGTTCGACCATTTCCGAGGCGACAGCAGCGAGGGACAGGAGGTCGCCAAGGAATAAGCGCGGCGGACAGGCACACCCCGTCGGGAAAACCGACGGGCACAAGCAAGCGCGGCGGCGGGACGACAGCGACGCGGCGGCGGGACGACCGAAGCGCGGCGACGGGAAGACCGCAAAGCGGGGGAATTGCCGGTTGGCAATTCCCCCGCTTGCGGAAATGACTCGGACCGATTGTGTTACTTCACGTACTCAGAGAAGTCGGTGAGGTGCATGTCGCCCTTGCGAGCCAGCGAGTCGTGCATGGCGAAGGCGGCAGGCAGGTTGTGGCGCGTGTGGCCACCCTTGGCAATCTTGAGGTAGTCGCGCAGCAGCGGCTTGTAGTCGGGGTGGGCACAGTTCTCAATGATGCACTCGGCGCGCTGTGCGGGGCTCTTGCCACGCAGGTCGGCAATACCCTGCTCAGTGACGATGATATTGACGTCGTGCTCGGAGTGGTCCTGATGCGAGACGAAGGGGACAATCGACGAGATGAGTCCGCCCTTGGCCGTCGAGGGGCAGGTGAAGATCGAGAGGTAGGCGTTGCGCTCGAAGTCGCCGGAGCCACCGATACCGTTCATCATCTTCGTGCCGCTGATGTGCGTCGAGTTGGCGTTGCCGTAGATGTCGCACTCGATGGCGGTGTTGATGGCAATGACGCCCAGTCGGCGAATCACCTCGGGGTTGTTCGAGATTTCGCTCTGGCGTAGCGTGAGGTGGTTCTTCAGGTAGTCCATGTTGTCGTAGACCTGCATCAGACAGTCGTTCGAGACGGTCAGCGAGCAGGCCGAGGCGTCCTTCACGCGGCCGTTGATGAGCATCTCGACGACGGCGTCCTGAATAACCTCGGTGTAGATGTTGAAGTCGGGCACGTGCTTGTCCTCGCCCAGTGCGCCGAGGATGGCGTTGGCCGTCGAGCCCACACCGCTCTGCAGGGGC
>CAMPCG010000093.1 GCA_946644025.1 uncultured Prevotellaceae bacterium
GGCGCACTCCTTGGCGAAGCCCTCCACGTGCTCGGCCTCGCGGCTGAGGAACGACTTGGGAATGAGCAGGGGGAAATAGGCGTTCTGGGCGCCAGTCTCCTTGAACATCTTGTCGAGCTGATGCTGCATCTTTTCCCAGATGGCATATCCGTAGGGCTTTATCACCATGCATCCGCGCACCGCGCTCTGTTCGGCCAGGTCGGCCTTCACTACCAGGTCGTTGTACCACTGTGAGTAGTTGTCGGCCCGCTTTGTCAAATCTTTCAGTTCTTTTGCCATAATTGTTGCGTTTTTTGGGGAGTGAGGGGTGAGGGGGGCTGCTGTTTTTCGTTGCTTGAGGGTGACCTCTCACCTCTCACCTCTCGCCACTCACCTCTATTTCAGGCTGCAAAGGTACACAAATTATGGAAACTGACAAAAAAATCGGCCTTATTTTCCAAGGAAGTTCTTTTGCAGATAGTCGTTGAACTGCTCTTTGTAGAGGTCGCCCAGGGGCAAGTAGGTCTCTGCGTCGAGTATGATGCGGTTCTTGTTCACCTCCTGAATCTTCTCGAGGTTGACGATGTACGAGCGGTGTATTCGCATGAACTGCTGCTGTGGCAGGTAGTCCTCCATCTTCTTCATCGAGAGCAGGGTGATGACGGGTTTCTGGCCTTCGAGGTATATCTTGAGATACTCGCTCATGCCTTCGACGTAGCGTATGTCGGCAATGGCTATGCGCACCACGCGGTAGTCGGTCTTGACGAAGATGGTGCCGCTGTTTTGGTCCACGGGGCTGCTTGGTTGAGCGTCGGTCTTGTTCTGGTTACGCAGGTTGTACTGCTCCTGCACCTTCATGGCTGCCCGCAGGAAGTCGTTCATGCCGAAGGGCTTGAGCAGGTAGTCCACGGCGTTTACCTTGTAGCCCTCTATGGCATACTCCGAGTAGGCCGTGGTGAAGACGATGAGCGGCGGGGCGGCCAGCTGGCGCACGAAGTCCATGCCCGAGAGGTCGGGCATGTTGATGTCGCAGAAGATGGCGTCGACCACTTCCTGCTCCATGATCTCGCGGGCCTGCAGGGCACTCTGGCACTGGCCTGCAAGCTCCAGGAAGGGCACCTTGCCGATGTAGGTGGTAAGTTGACGAAGGGCAAGCGGTTCGTCGTCGATAGCTAATACTCTTATTGTTGACATAATATATTTTATTAGAGGCAGGTTTTATTTATTCGCTATATGGTGCGCAGCCGCTCCCCTCCCATGTAGGGGAGGGGTCGGGGGTGGGGTCAGTAATATCTTGTTAATGAAAATGTTACAGACCCCACCCCTGCCCCTCCCCTTGAGGGGAGGGGAGCGGCTGCGCATATTTTCGTAATTTATAGAACATACCTAGACAGAATGACGTGTTTTTTTAGACAGAAGACATAATTATAGCGGCAGCTGGAGGGTGACGATGTAGGTCTCGGCGGCATCGCTGATGTCGAGGGTGTAGCTGTTGCCATAGAGCAGGTCCAGGCGTCGGCGGGCATTCTGCAGACCCACGCCGTGACCTGCGCCACTGGCCGCCCCGTCTGTCTTCGCCTTCTTGCTGTTCATGCACTTGAAGTGCAGGGAGCAGCCGTCCTTGCCCTCTTCCTCCCCCTGCGCGATGCTTATCTCTATGGACACAAACGACTGCTGCTGATAGCTCACCCCATGCTTGAAGGCGTTCTCTACGAAAGTGATGAGCAGCAGCGGCGGAATCTCGCGGTCGGGAATCATCTCGGGCAGGCTGACGTTGATGGCCACGTGGTCGGTGAAGCGCATCTTCATCAGCTCGATGTAGTTCTCCAGGAAGAGCAGCTCCTGGCGCAGCGCCACCTTCTGCTTGTTGCCCTCGTAGAGCACGAAGCGCATAATCTTCGACAGCTCCACGATGGTCACCTTCGCCTGTTCGGGGTCTATGTCCACCAGGGCGTGAATGTTGTTCAGCGTGTTCATCAGGAAGTGCGGGTTAATCTGGTACTTCAGATACTCCAGCTGCTGCTCCAGGTTGTCGTGCTCCAGCTGCAGCATACGCTCGTGGTCCTTGCGCTGGCGGAAGTAGAGCTTTACGCCCACGTTCATGCCAAGCATCAGGATGAAGATGATGGTGGCCACCACCTCGTGTTCGCCGAAGATGATGGGTCCCCGGCGGAACGCGCCTTCAGGTGGACGCGACTGCAGGGGCGGTCTGCCGGGTCTCCTGCCGAAGTCCCTTTTGCCCCGAACGGGTGGGGTTGGGCCCTCATGGTCTTCAAAGTCGATAGGGGGACGGCCGTCAAAGTCGGCAAAGTCCTTGTCGGGAGCAAAATGTCCCGAGGGCTTGTCGGGGCGTGTGCTGCACTGCAACACCAGGAAGAGCCCCACCATCACAGCCAGCGACGAGAAGTAGACCGTGCGCCGCTGGCGGTAGACCAGCAGCGGAGCCAGCAGGAAGTTGTGAACCAGGAACATGGCCAGGAAGATGGTGTAGTGGCGCCATATCATCAGCAGCTCGTCCCAGGGAAAGGACGTGCCCGTCGGCATTTGCGACAGACGCATGTAGATACTCAGCACAGGGGTGAGAAACAGCAGCAGCCACAGCACCAGATATAGAAGCATCTCCTTACGGCTGTCACGGAAAAATATGTCTTTGCCTTTCGAGTAGAGTTTCCCCATATAAATAAAGATGATTGATAGATGGTAAATCTGTAAATTGCAAATGAATTGTGGCTTCTATATAACTAATAGTTATTACACCGCTTTGCAGTAGGAGGCGACGTGTCTCACGTCGCACCAATCTGCTGGATTGCGACGTGAGACACGTCGCCTCCTACTTTCACGCTGCAAAGGTACAAATAATATAATGTATAGCAAAAAAAACTCTACGAAAGTCCTTTTTCGTTCAGCGAAATCCATCCATCCCGAAAACATGGCTCAGACTTTGAGCCATCCAAACCCTGGGGGGCGGGCTAAGTTCATATATTTGTGAACTTTTTCCCGTTCTTTTTTGGCGGTATATAAATCTGCCAAACCTCTGGCCACACAAGAGATTTGAAAGCACCAACGCTTTTTTTCAAACCACGGCGGCGTTTGTACAAACCACGGCGGCGTTTGTACAAACCACGGCGGCGTTTATACAAACGCTGTCGGCGTTTGTAGATTGTCTCCGTCCTTCACCCTAAAGAGAACGTATCTTTCTCTGGTTTTGCCCGTATCTTTCTTTGGCTTTCCCCGTACCTATCCCTGCATCACAACGTATGCCTAAGCCACCATAGCAAGACAACAATAGGACATAAGACTGGACGTCCACTTTTAAAAGTACCATCATTGACAAGATGGCATCTTTGGTAAGACTGAAACAGGGGCTTATAAAAAAGAGTAGCACTTCTACGTTTATCATTTTCAAACCCTGTGCAGCCCGCCTGCTACCTTGGTGTTGTAGGCGGGCTGGCACATTCGTTTCTAAAGACAAATTTGGGTTAAATGAAACAAAATAGCGTAAGAAATATGCGAAAACGGCGGCTATGTCCTGATAATTTTGTAATTTTGCACGCTAATTTGTTAATAGTAAATCTGTAAATAGTAAATCCGTAAATAGTAAATGAAACGACAGATAGCCATTCTGGGCTCTACGGGCAGCATCGGCACACAGGCCCTGGAGGTCATCAGCGAGCACAGCGACCTCTACGAGGTATACTGCCTGACGGCCAACAACCGTGTGGAGCTGCTGGCCGAGCAGGCCCGCAAATATCGTCCGGCTGCCGTGGTCATTGCCAACGAGGCACGCTACGACGAGCTGAAAGCACTCATGAGCGACCTGCCCGACGTGAAGGTCTATGCCGGGGCGAAGGCCCTCGACGACATCGTGGAGGCCGGACCCATCGACATGGTGCTCACCGCCATGGTGGGCTTTGCCGGACTCTCGCCCACCATACATGCCATCCGTGCGCACAAGACGATATGCCTGGCCAACAAGGAGACGCTCGTCGTGGCCGGCGAGCTCATCTGCCGCCTGGCCATGGAGAACCGCGCCGCCATACTGCCCGTGGACAGCGAGCACTCGGCCATCTTCCAGAGCCTCGTGGGCGAGGACGGCAACGACATCGACAAAATCCTGCTCACGGCCAGCGGTGGACCCTTCCGCACGAAGTCGCTCGACGAGATTGCCACCGTGACCAAGGCCGACGCCCTGCGCCACCCCACGTGGGACATGGGCGCGAAGATTACCATCGACTCGGCTACGATGATGAACAAGGGCTTCGAGGTCATCGAGGCCAAATGGCTCTTCGGCGTGCAGCCCGCGCAGATAGAGGTCTACGTCCACCCGCAGAGCATCGTCCACTCAGCCGTGCAGTTCATGGACGGAAGCGTGAAGGCGCAGCTCGGAGTGCCCGACATGCGCCTGCCCATACAGTATGCCTTCTCCTTCCCCCACCGTCTGCCCCTCAGCGGGCAGCGCCTCGACCTCTTCGCCGCCCAGCACCTCGACTTCTTCCGCCCCGACATGCAGAAGTTCCCCTGCCTCCGTCTGGCCTACGACGCGCTGGACAAGGGCGGCAACATGGCCTGCATCGTCAATGCGGCCAACGAGGTGGTGAACCGCGCCTTCCTGGAAGACCGCTGCCGCTTCCTCCAGATGGCCGAGGTCATCGGCGAGACCATGCAGCGCGCCACCTTCATCAAGCAGCCTACCCTTGACGACTACATACAGACCGACCGCGAGGCACGGCAGATAGCATCTTCATTACTTTAATAACAATGGAAATTTTTCTTATCAAGACACTACAGTTCTTTATGGCCATCAGTCTGCTCGTGCTGCTTCACGAGATGGGCCATTTCTTCTTCGCCAAGCTCTTCGGAGTGAGGGTGAACAAGTTCTACCTTTTCTTTAACCCCAAGTTCCACATCGCCAGCACCTACGACACGTGGGTGCGACGGCTCTTCAAGATGAAGCCCGAGGTGGTGCCCACGAAGGAGGTTACCGTGACCGACGACAAGGGAAAGACCACCACCACACAGGAGAAGGAGTATGTAGGCACGGAGTACGGCCTGGGCTGGCTCCCCTTGGGCGGCTACTGCGCCATCGACGGCATGATAGACGAGACCAACCAGACGCTCTCGGAGCAGACCCACCCCTGGGAGTTCCGCGTGAAGCCTACGTGGCAGCGGCTGCTCATCATGGTGGGCGGCGTGCTCGTCAACTTCCTCCTCGCCCTGTTCATCTACGCCATGGTGCTCTACACCTGGGGCGAGAGCTACGTGCCGGCACAGCAGATGACCTACGGTATGGAGTTCAACGAACAGGCCCGTCGGCTGGGATTCCAGGACGGCGACATACTCCTGGGCACGGAGGACGGCCCCTTTAAGAAATACGACGTCAATGTTCTCCGCACCATTTCCGAGGCACGTGACATCCACGTGATGCGCGGCGGCACTGAGACCGTCATCCACCAGGATGAAGACCTGAACCTCCTCGACATGCTCAAGAGCACACCGCCCTTCGCCCGTGTGCGTATGCCGGCGGTCATCGACACCGTGTTGCCAGGCACACCGGCAGAGCTGGCCGGGCTGCGCAAGGGCGACCTCATGGTGGCCATCAACGGACAGGAGGTGTCGTCCTTTGGACAGTTCACCGACCAGCTCGCTGCCATCGGCGACCGCATTAGCGAGATGCCCGCCGACAGCCTGAAGCTGCGCCACGTGACGGTGGTCTACGAGCGCGACGGACAGCGCGACACCATCGCCACGACGCTCACCGCCGACCTGAAGCTGGGCTTCGCACCGGTATACCCCTACAAGCCCGTCACCGTGGAGTATGGCTTCCTTGAGAGCCTTCCCGCCGGTGCCGTCTACGGATGGGACGTGCTGGCCAGCTATGTCAACGACCTGAAGTATGTCTTCACTGCCGACGGCGCCAAGTCGCTCGGCGGGTTTGGAACCATTGGCAGCCTCTTCCCCGATACTTGGGACTGGTATCGCTTCTGGATGATGACGGCCCTGCTCTCCATCATCCTGGCCTTCATGAACATCCTGCCCATACCGGCACTCGACGGAGGACACGTGCTCTTCCTGCTCTACGAGATGATTACAGGCCGTAAGCCCTCGGATGCCTTCATGGTGCGCGCAGAGTACATCGGATTCGGATTCGTCATCATCCTCATGGTGCTGGCCAACCTCAACGACATACTCCGCTGGCTGGGGTATATGTAGTTTATTCAAGTTCCGCATGTATGGAGTTAAAAGGAGTGAAAGGGGAGTGAAGGGGGAGTGAAGGGGACGTTACTTTCACAGCAATGTGGTATGGCAAGTGTATCGTCACTTTCACTCCCCTTTCACTCCCCTTTCACTTCCCTTTCACTCCTTGCAAGCGGAGCTTGCGGAAGTTGAATAGTTTATAGTTAATAGTTACGTGGACTTTCACTTGACATCCAAATATCAGCCGACGGGCGACCAGCCGGAGGCTATCCGCGAGCTGACCGCCGGCGTGGAGCGGGGCGACCATGCCCAAGTGTTGCTCGGCGTTACGGGTTCGGGAAAGACGTTCACCATGGCAAACGTCATTGCCAACGTGAACCGCCCTACGCTCATCCTCTCACACAACAAGACGCTGGCGGCACAGCTCTACAGCGAGATGCGGGGCTTCTTCCCCGAGAACGCCGTGGAGTATTACGTCTCCTACTACGACTACTACCAGCCCGAGGCCTACCTGCCCACCACCGACACCTATATAGAGAAAGACCTGGCCATCAACGAAGAGATTGACCGGCTGCGTCTCTCGGCCGTGAGCAGCCTGCTCTCCGGACGGCGCGACGTGGTGGTGGTCTCCTCAGTCTCGTGTATCTATGGCATGGGCAGCCCCAACGCCCTGTCGGAGAATGTCATCGAGATTGTGCAGGGCCAGAAGATGGACCGCAACGCACTGCTACGTCGGCTGGTGCAGTCGCTCTATGTGCGCAACGACCTGACACTCGAACGGGGTAACTTTCGCGTGAAGGGCGACACGGTGGACGTCTACATGGCCTACAACGACATCGTTCTGCGCATCACCTTCTGGGACGATGAGATAGACGCCATAGAGGAGCTCGACCCCGTGACGCTGCAGCGGCTGGGAAAATATGCCGACTACAAGATCTACCCCGCCAACCTCTTCATGACCACCGAGGAACAGACCCAGCGCGCCATACGCATGATTCAGGACGACCTGGTCAAGCAGGTGGACTTCTTCAACGAACTGGGGGACGCCATCAAGGCGCAGCGCATCAAGGAGCGCGTGGAGTACGACATGGAGATGATCAAGGAGCTGGGCCACTGTTCAGGCATCGAGAACTATTCACGCTACTTCGACGGGCGACAGGCGGGCGAACGGCCCTACTGTCTGCTCGACTTCTTTCCCAAGGACTTCCTGCTCTTCATCGACGAGAGCCACGTCTCCGTGCCACAGATAGGGGCCATGTATGGCGGCGACCGAGCCCGAAAGACCAACCTCGTGGAGTATGGATTCCGCCTGCCCGCAGCCTTCGACAACCGGCCGCTCACCTTCGACGAGTTCCAGCAGAACACGGGACAGCGCATCTATGTCTCGGCCACACCGGCAGACTTCGAGCTGCAGGAGGCCGAGGGCGTCGTCGTGGAGCAGGTCATCCGCCCCACCGGCCTGCTCGACCCTGAGATTGAGGTGCGGCCCAGCGAGAACCAGATAGACGACCTGCTCGACGAGATACACCAGCGAACGGAGCGCGGTGAGCGTGTGCTCGTCACCACGCTTACGAAGCGCATGGCCGAGGAACTGTCGGAGTATCTGCTCAACCACAACGTGAAGACGGCCTACATACACAGCGACGTGGCCACGCTCGACCGTGTGAAAATACTCGACGACCTGCGCAGCGGGGCCTACGACGTGCTTGTTGGCGTGAACCTCCTGCGCGAGGGGCTCGACCTGCCCGAGGTGTCGCTCGTGGCCATCCTCGATGCCGACAAGGAGGGATTCCTGCGCAGCCGGCGCTCGCTGGTCCAGACCGCCGGACGTGCTGCACGCAACGTGAACGGCCGCGTCATCATGTATGCAGACACCATCACCCGCTCCATGCAGGAGACCATCGACGAGACCAACCGGCGCCGGACGAAGCAGCTGCGCTATAACGAGGAGCACGGCATAACCCCGACGCAGATAGTGAAGAACCTGAAGCAGAGTGTCTTAGGACATGAAGACCGTCCCGACCTGAGGGAGCTCAACGCCCTTAACGCTTCAACGGCACAGCCTATCGGAGTAGCTGCCGACCCCGTCATAGAGTCTATGACTCGCCCGCAGATGGAGAAACTCATTGAGGAGACCACACGGCGCATGAAAGAAGCCGCCAAGCAGTTGGACTTCCTGCAGGCGGCTCAGTATCGTGACGAAATCATTCGCCTGAAGAGCGAGCTCGAGTTAAAATAACTTGAGCATTTCTATAGTGAACGCCATTATCCTTTTCGTTTATTGTGCGGCCTGCGAGGCCGCCACCGCCAATTAAAAGGAAAATATTCGTTTACTAAAAATTGTAAGTTCCATCAAAGTTTCAGGCTCTTCTTGATGGCCTCAATTCTTTCCTCGGCGGTCTTGGTGCAGCGCTCGTAGCAGCCGGCGCACTTGAACGTCGCGTCTTTCACCTCGGTGTAGAACTTAATCTTCGGCTCAGTGCCCGAGGGGCGCACGGAAATCTTAGTGCCGTCGGCGCAGAACCACTGCAGCACGTTGGCCGTGGTCGGCATGTTCAGCTTCTCCACCGTGCCGTCGGCCTTCTTGGCCTCCAGTGTCTGGTAGTTTTTCCACAGCACGATGGGCTCGCCGCCAAGCTCCTTCGGCGGGTTGCTGCGGAAGTCGGCCATCATCTGCTTAATCTCGTCCTGACCGCTCTTGCCGGGCTTCACTACGTTGATGGTCACCTCTTTCGAGAAACCATACTCGGCATAGATGTCCATGAGCAGGTCGTAGAGCGTCTTGCCGTTGTCCTTTGCCCAGGCGGCAATCTCGCAGATAAGGCAGATGCTGGCTGGTGAGTCCTTGTCGCGCACCTTGTCAAACGGCAGGAAGCCGAAGCTCTCCTCGCCGCCGCCAATGTATTTCTGCTTGCCCTCGCTGATGCGTATCTCGTTGGCTATCCACTTGAAGCCGGTGTAGCAGTCGCGCAGCTCCACGCCGTTCTTCTCGGCAATCTTGGCGATGACCTCCGTCGTCACGATGGTCTTCACCAGGAACTCGTTGCCCTTCAGCTGGCCCAGCTTCTTCTTGTTGGCAATGATGTACCAGCAGAACATCATGCACGTCTGGTTGCCGTTCAGTATCTCCCACTCGCCCTTGGCGTTGCGGCAGACGATGG
>CAMPCG010000094.1 GCA_946644025.1 uncultured Prevotellaceae bacterium
GCTGGTATGTGCCGAAGACCTGGGCATGGTGCCCGACTGCGTGCCCTGGGTGATGGACGAGCTGCGCATCCTCTCGCTCGAGATTCAGTCCATGCCCAAGGACCCGACGGTCACCTTCGGACAGCTGGCCCGCAACCCCTACCGCTCGGTATGCACCATCTCCACCCACGACATGGCCACGCTGCGCCAGTGGTGGGACGAGGACCCGCAGCTCACGCAGCGCTACTACGCCGAGGTGCTCCGCCACGAGGGCGACGCACCCCACCCGCTGCCAGCCGCCGTGGCCGAGGAGATTGTCTGCGCCCACCTCATGTCGCCCTCCATGCTCTGCCTGCTGTCGCTGCAAGACTGGCTGAGCACCAGCGAGCGACTGCGGCTGCCCGACGCTGACAAGGAGCGCATCAACATACCCGCCAACCCGCGCCACTACTGGCGATACCGCATGCACCTCTCCATAGAGAGCCTCATGAAGGCCGACGACTTCAACGCCGAGATAGCCCGACTCATACAGCAAAGCGGACGCTGACCCCCCCGAGGCCATGAATACCAGAATACTTCTTTTCTCCCTGCTGCTTGCCCTCTGCACTGCCAACAGTGCAAGGGGCCAGCAGTTTGACGAGTGGTTTGCCGACAGCACCCTGCGCCTCGACTACATCTTCGCCGGCAACGCCAAGAGCGAGCACATATACTTCGAGCAGGCCTACAGCTCGCCGCGCTGGGCGGGGCGCAAGTCGCGGCTCGCCGAGACCCTGCTGCGAGGCAACGGACAGCTCGTAGTGCGCGACCACGAGACCCGCCAGACGCTCTACACCCACACCTTCTCCACACTCTTCCAGGAGTGGAAGGCCACCGAGGAGGCACGCCACGTGGACAAAGCCTTCGAGACGAGCTACAACGTGCCCTTCCCCCGGCGGGCCGTCGACGTGACGGTGACGCTCTTCGACTTCCACGGCCAGACGTCGTCCACCATGACCCACACCGTGGACCCCGCCGACATCCTCATCCGCCCGCTGTCCGACACTGGCATCCCCCACTACTACGTATGGAAAGGCGCCCCCGCCCTTTCGTCTGTTGAGCGGGCTGAGAGCCCGCAACAACGCTCCACCGCCCCCGCCCTTTCGTCGGTTGAGCGGGCTGAGAGCCCGCAACAACGCTCCGGCGCCTCCCGCAACTTCACCCCCTCGGACCTCGACCCCGACGCCGGCGTAGACATCACCGGCTGCATAGACCTGGCCATCGTGGCCGAAGGCTACACCGAGCAGCAGATGGGCAAGTTCTACCACGACGCCCAGCGCGTGGTCGACGCCATCTTCGCCCACGAGCCCTTCACCAGCCTGAAGAGCCGCTTCAACGTGGTGGCCGTGGCCAGCCCCTCGAGGGAGAGCGGACCCAGCGTGCCCCACCAGCGGCGATGGCGCTCCACGGCCGCCGCCACACACTACGACACGTTCTACATGGACCGATACCTCATGTCGCAGGACATACACCGCGTCTACGACCTGCTCTCCGGGGTTCCCTTCGAGCACATCATCGTGCTGGTGAACAGCGACACCTACGGCGGAGGAGGCATCTACAACCAGCTGAACGTCTCCACCACCGACCACCCCACCTTCCGCCAGGTGCTCGTCCATGAGTTCGGACACGGATATGCCGGCCTGGGCGACGAGTATGCCTACGGCGACGACCCCGAGACGATGTACCCCGCCGACACCGAGCCCTGGGAGCCCAACCTCACCACGCTCCACGACTTCCAGCAGAAATGGGCCGGTATGGTGCCCAAGGGAACACCCATCCCTACCCCACCCGACCCCTCGGTGCCCGACCACCGCAAGGTGCAGACCGCCAAAGACCGGCAGCGCCTGAACGACGCCACACAGCGCGTAGGCGTGTTCGAGGGCGGCGGTTACCAGACGAAGGGCGTCTACCGCCCTGCCCAGGAGTGCCGCATGAAGATTAACGAGGTGGAAAGCTTCTGCCCCGTGTGTACCAAGGCCATCATCGACATCACCGACTTCTACACCAGCCACTAAGCGCCAACGCCGCCGCCCCCATAGTCGCCCATACCCTTTCGTCAATTGCGCGGCCTGCGAGGCCGCCCCCACAGTTGCCCATACCCTTTCGTCAATTGCGCGGCCTGCGAGGCCGCCCCCCGGGAAGGAAAGCGTCAATGCCGTTTGCTATAATAAGCGCAAAAAAGGTGATATAATCTGAAAATCAGACCTCATTTTTGGCCAGTTCACATAAAATGTGTATCTTTGCCGCCCGAAATGAGAAGCATCATCACCATCCTGCTCTCCCTGCTTTGCATCATGCCGGCAGGGGCTGCAAAGAAAGCAACTAATTCGGAAGAGGCGCGCCGCGTGTTCGACAAGGTCTACGACATGGTGTTCGGCCCGGAAGGGTGCAACCTGCACTACGACGTGAACATCATCAGCCTCTACAAGACCAGCGGCACCATCTCCTACAAAGGGAAGAAGCAACGCTTCAGCGACGAGCGCGTGGACACCTGGAACGACGGCGTCACGGCCTACATGGTCTACCGCAAGAAGAAGACGATAGAGATTCACAACGCCAACTCGGACAAGAAGGACAAGTACTCGGGAAAGTTCAAGTTCGACGTCAACGACTTCGACTACAGCATGAAGCACGAGGACGGCAACCTCCTCCTCACCCTCAAGCAGCACAAAGGGGCCAAGGGCACCATCAAGGAGGCAAGGGTGACGCTCGACCCGAAGACGCTCTATCCCAGCCACATCAAGGTGAAAGTGGCATTCATCTGGGCAAACATACACATCAGCAACTTCCGCCCGGGCGGCATACAGGACAATATCTTCGTATTTCCCCGCAGCCGCTACGGCAGCGAATACCGATATGTGGACAAGCGGAAGAAATAGCCCCCAAGGGCGATTTGCAATCGCCCCCCCTAAAAACTAACCCCTAACACCCAATCACCCTATGAACACCAACGAACTGAAGCCAAAAGCCGTATTCGAGCAGTTTGCACGTATCAACGCCATCCCCCGCCCGTCGAAGCGTGAGGAGAAAATGATAGATTACCTGCGCCAGTGGGGCGAGAGCCACCAGCTGGATACCATCGTCGACGAGGTGGGCAACGTGCTCATCCGCAAACCCGCCACGCCGGGATATGAAGACCGCAAGACGGTCATCCTGCAGAGCCACATGGACATGGTCTGCGACAAGCTCGTAGACCTGGAGTTCGACTTCGACCACGACGCCATACAGACCTACGTCGACGGCGAGTGGCTGCGCGCCAAGGGCACCACCCTCGGAGCCGACGACGGCATAGGCTGCGCCATAGAGCTGGCCATACTCGAGGCCGACGACATAGAACACGGACCCCTGGAGTGCGTCTTCACCCGCGACGAGGAGACAGGACTCTCCGGCGCCGAGGGTATGAAGAGCGGATTCATGACCGGCGACTACCTCATCAACCTCGACTCAGAAGACGAAGGCGAGATGTTCGTATCCTGTGCCGGAGGACGCACCACCACAGCCACCTTCAACATCAAGCGCGAACAGCCCGACAGCGACCTCTTCTTCCTTCGCGGACAGCTGAAGGGCCTCACCGGCGGACACTCGGGCGACGACATCAACAAGAAGCGCGCCAACGCCATCAAGATTCTGGCGCGATTCATCTTCCAGACCATGAACCGCTACGACGGCGTGCGGCTGGCACAGTTCCACAGCGGCAAGCTCCACAACGCCATCCCCCGCGACGGCATGTTCGTCATCGGAGTGCCCAACAGCGTGAAGGAAAACGTGAAGGCCGACTGGAACATCTTCGCCACCCTGGTGGCCGACGAGTTCCACGTCACCGACCCCGCCATGGAGTGGACCCTTGAGAGCACCGACGCCGAGCCCGTCATCGACATCATGATGGCTTGCCCCTTCGTGTGGGCACTGCAGGCACTGGACAACGGCGTCTACGCCATCTGCCAGGACCCCGACCTGGGCGGACTCGTAGAGACCTCGTCGAACATTGCCTCCGTACACACCGCCGAGACCACCATCACCGCCCTGGCCTCGCAGCGCTCTAACGTCATGTCCAACCTCGACAATATGTGCGCCACCATCGCCGCCACCTTCCAGCTGGCCGGTGCCAAGGTGCGCCACAGCGACGGCTACCCCGCCTGGAAGATGCGTCCCGAGAGCCATCTGCGCGACACCGTCGTCGACTGCTACAAGGAACTCTTCGGCAAAGAGCCCATCGTGCGCGGCATCCACGCCGGGCTGGAGTGCGGACTCTTCAGCGAGCGCTACCCACAGCTCGACATGATTTCCTTCGGGCCCACCCTGCGCGGCGTCCACAGCCCCGACGAGTGCCTCCACATACCCACCGTGCAGATGGTATGGGACCACCTCCTGCTCGTGCTCAAGCGCATATAATGCCGCTCCACCCATCATCCCCACTAAGCCCACAAAACCCACAAAACCCACAAAACCCACAAAACCCACAAAACCCACTAAGACCCACAAAGCCCATTATACCCATAAAATGAAAACAACGATTCAGGAAAACGACAAAGTGATGGTGGCCGTACTTGAGGGCCGCCTCGACACCGCCGCCGCCGCCGAGACGGGCAAGGCACTGGCACCCCTCTACGACGCCAACGGACGCGACATCATCTTCGACTGCAACGCCCTCGAATACATCTCGTCAAGCGGACTGCGCCTGCTGTTAGGCGTGCTCAAGTCGGCAAAGCCACAGGGAAGCGAGGTCACCATCACAGGCATCAACGACGACCTGCGCCAGGTCTTTGCACTCACAGGCTTCACCAACCTCTTCAACTTCAAGTAAACCCACATAATGACAAACCCCCACACCGAGCTGCTCCTTGAGGAGTACAGACAGCAAAGGCCACTGCTGGAGAAAATAGAGCAGCAGGCCTACGACCTGCTTTCACGTGCACTCCGCGAGCAGCACGTCGAGATAAGCTCCATCGAGCACCGCGTCAAGACCGAGCAGTCGCTCCAGGGCAAGCTCGAGCTGAAGGGCGACAAATACAAGTCACTGTACGACGTCACCGACCTCGTCGGAATACGCATCATCACCTACTACACCGACGATGTGGACAAGGTCGCCGTCATCGTCAACCAAATCTTCGACGTAGACTGGAAGAACTCCGTCGACAAGCGCAAGGTACACCAGCTCAACAGCTTCGGCTACCTCTCGCTGCACTACATCTGCAGCCTGCGCACCGACGACGAGGCACTGGCCGCCGTGAAGTTTGAGATACAGATGCGCACCGCCCTCCAGCACGTATGGTCGGCCATAGAGCACGACATCGGCTACAAGGGCGCCGTGAAGCTGCCGCCACACTTCCGCCGGCAGTTCAGCCGCCTGGCCGGAATGTTGGAGCTGGCCGACGACGAGTTCAGCCGCCTGCGCACAGCCATGACCGACTACCGCCGACAGGTGCAGGCCATGGTCAAGAGTGGCCGCCTCGACGAGGTGCCGCTGAGCACCGACTCCTTCCGCAGCTTCCTCGAGATAGGCCCCTTCGACCGTCTCAACCGCCGCATCGCCTCGGTCAACCAGGCCGAGCTCTTCCACACCTCGCTGATGCCATTCCTGCCCATCCTCGAAGGATTCGGACTGCAGACCCTGGGCGACATACAGACATTCATCGACCAAAACGCCGACGATGCCTACCAGCTCGCACTATCGCAGCTGGCCGTGACCGACCTCGACATCATGGCCGACAACGTGGCCCTGCAGAACCTCTGTCTCGTCCACTCCCTCAAGCAGGGCCGCGGACTCGACGGCCTCACCAAGATCTACGACACCATCAACGGCCACCGCAAGAGCAACGTCCTCCTGGCCAAGTCCATCCTGCAAATGGCCGAAAGCCTGCCGTTCATGCAGGACAAATAACCTTCACTAACAAGTACAGTTTGAGCCGTCCAAACCCCGGGTCTGGACGGCTCAAACTGTAAGCAGCCGTATTGTTACTTCAGCCGGAAGGTAACGGGGAGCGTGTACTTCACGCGCACAGGCTTGCCGTTCTGCCGTCCGGGTTTCCACTTCGGCATGGAGCCTACCACGCGGATGGCCTCGCCGTCGAGGTCGTCGTTCACCTTCTCCACCACCTTGGTGTTGCTGACGGTGCCGTCGGTCTCGACGATGAACTGCACGAGCACGCGGCCCTCGGTCTGAGCCTTGTGGGCGGCCTCAGGATAGCGCACGTTCTCCACGAGGAACTTCATCATCCCCTCCATGCCACCGGGGAACTCGGGCATCTGCTCCACCACGTCGAACACTTTCTCGTAGTCGCCAGTGTCCACCACTTTCTTCTGCGGCTGGCTGTATACATAGTCGGTCACGGTCTCGGCCTGCAGGGCCAGGGCTATGCCCACGATGGGCACGAGTGCAAGGAGCTTGAGCAGACTCCTGCGGCTTGATTTCTTATTGTTAATCATCATGTCTATTCGGTTTTTGAGGGTA
Source organism: uncultured Prevotellaceae bacterium (assembly GCA_946644025.1). Next base: position 6,467 of record CAMPCG010000094.1, read on the forward strand.
CTGTGACTGATGCCGTTGGCCACTGAGTACCCGCAGCGGCTGACGGCTTTTTGGATAAGCAGATACTGATACTGACGCATATTGATGCCTTGAGAGAGCACCGCCTGGTCGGCCTCGTACTCATGGATGGCGCGCAGGTCCTGGCGCAGCATCCACACCGCGGGGTTGAACCATTGCAGGGCGGTGAGCGTATCAACGAGGAGCAGGTCCAGCGAATGGTGCTGGCTGATGTGTCCCCGTTCATGGGCGAGGATGGAGGCCACGCCCGACCCTTCCACAGGAAGGTTGTTGTAGTCGTTGCGGGAGAATACGATGAAGTGCATCCAGCTGAAGGGCGACAGGTCGCGCTGGGCGACGCAGATGACGCATCCGTCGGCCTGGGGGTGGCGCTCGCTGCTGCGTATGAGCATCCACACTCGGAGCACGCTCGTCAGCGTGTGACCCAGCGTGACGGCCATGCCGGCAAAGAACAGTGCCACGAGGGCTGTCTGCCAGAGGGGCGACGACGGCTCCTCCACGGCGGCTGTCAGCGGGCCGAGGCCGACGGTCGCCGCGTTTCCGTTCACCACCACCGTCTTGTGGACGGTGATGACCACCAGCGGCAGCACGAACGACGCCACGGCGGTGGTGAGCAGCACCACGCGGTTGACGCGGTGAAAGGTCTCACGGCTCAGCAGCAGACGGTAGAACATATAGAACACCGCCAGAAGCACGGCCACCTTCAGGTTGTATGCAAGAAACTCCATCATACTCGTTCAGCTTTTACTCACAGGGCCGTCGGCAGCCCCCTCTTCAATCGTTTCTATCAGTTCTCGAAGTTCGTCCACGGAGATTTTCTCTTCCTTCACAAAGGCAGAGACGGCGCTCAGGTAGGAGTCGTTGAAGTAGTCGCGGATGATGCCGCCGAGGGTTGAGCGCCCGTACTCCTTCTCCGTGACGAGGGGGTAGTACTGGTAGCTCGTGCCATACTGCTTGTGGCCGAGGAAGCCTTTCTTCTCCAGTATGCGCACAATGGTCGACAGCGTGTTGAAGTGAGGGCGCGGCTCGTCGTAGAACTCCAGCAGCTCCTTCACAAACAAGGGGCCGTGCTGCCAGTACAGCTCCATAATCTCCCGTTCTTTCGTGGTCAGCTTAGTCATGATTTACCGTTTTACGATTTACAACTTGTCAGTATCAGTATCCGCCGGCAAAGTAACTAAATGTTTTAGTTCCTCCCAACTAATAGCTTTAGTTTTTATGGTTTATTAAGCGGAAACCGGCCTATTTATTAGTTGTTCACACAAGCCTTGCCGCTTTTAGCCGCTTTCACCACTGCAAGTGGCGGAAATTCACGATTCCGTTGTAGGGTTGCGCGCTCTCCTGCTGTCCGTCATAGACGACGGTGGTCTTCAGCAGCCGCTCCTTCAGCAGTGGGCGCAGATAGTTCATGTTGGCAAAGAAGTCGGCCGTCCAAGTCTGCGCCGACCTAATCTCGTAAGCCTCCACCAGATTGGGCGGCAGTATGCGCAGCACGTCCACCTCGCGCTGGCTCTTGTCGCGGTAGAAGAACAGCTGCTGCATGTTGTCGCCCCTGTTCAGGGAGAGCTTCATCATGTCGTTGATGACCATGTTCTCGAACAGCGGGCCACGCAGCGGATGCACGTCCATCTGCTGCTCTGTGGTGATGCCGAGGAGGAAGGTAGCCAGCCCCGTGTCATAGAAATAGAGCTTGGGCGTCTTTGTAAGCCGCTTGCCGATATTCGTGTAATAGGGGTGCAGCAGATAGACCACGTAGGAGGCGGCAAGAATACTAAGCCAGCTGCGGATGGTATTCACCGCCACCCCGACCTCGTTAGAAACTGCCGAGGCATTGAACTCCTGCCCCACTCGGCTGGCGCACAGGCGTATGAACGTCTGGAAAGCCTGCAGGTCCTTCACGTTGATAAGTGTACGCACGTCGCGCTCAATATAAGTGGTATAATAGTTTGACAGCAGCGTCTGCCGGGCCGGCTCGCTGTCAGCCATCCATACGGCGGGGAATCCGCCATAGAGCAGCATCTTCGAGGTGGTGGCCTGTGGCTGGTGGCTCAGAATCTCGGTGGTGCTGAGTGGCAGCAGCGAGAAGACGGCGGTGCGCCCGGCCATCGACTGCGTCACCTTCTCCATAAGTGCGAAGTTATTGCTGCCCGTCACGATGTAGCGATGGCGCGTTGAGCCTTGGAAGCGGTCCTCGTCCACGGTGACTTGCAGATAGGAGAAGATGGTGGGATAATGCTGTGCCTCGTCGATGATGACGCCGTCGGGATAGCGGTTGAGGAAGGCCACGGGGTCGGCCTGCACCTCGGCCAGCGTGGCGGCGTGCTCAAAGCTCACGTAAGGCAGGTCGGGAAACAGCTCCCGACAGAGCGTAGTCTTGCCCGACTGGCGCGGTCCGGTCAGCGTAATGATGGGCAAAACGCTGAACGTGCCGGAAAACGCCGACGTTAAGGTCCTGGTGATGAACTGCTTACTCATAATGCGGACAAATTTAAAGTTGGACTTAAAATTTGGCCAAAGGTACGGCTTTTCCTCCTAACCACCAAATATTTCGGGCATAAAATGACATTTCCCGCGCTTTTTCCCTTCCCACCGCCTTTATGAGAGGGACGCAGAGCGGACTTCGAGTTTAAAGAGTTCTCTATCACAAGGAGAGCCGTTCAAACTTTGGGTTTAGATACAAGCCTTGGGATTTTTTATATGATTATCCGCAATTATCCGCAAATGACGCTGAAAGCGTCATCGCTCA
>CAMPCG010000095.1 GCA_946644025.1 uncultured Prevotellaceae bacterium
GTGTGCTGGGCGCCCTCTTCCCGTTCCACACCTGGTCTCCCGACGGTCATGCCTCGGCTCCCACCGCGGTGTCGATGCTCCATGCCGGCGTGCTGATGAAGCTCGGAGGCTACGGCTGCTTCCGTGTGGCCATGTACCTGCTGCCTGAGGCTGCCCAGAACCTGGCCTGGATATTCATCATCCTGACCACCATCTCCGTGGTCTACGGTGCCCTGTCAGCCTGTGTGCAGACCGACCTGAAGTACATCAACGCCTACTCGTCGGTGTCCCACTGCGGCCTGGTGCTCTTCGCCCTGCTCATGATGAGCCAGACGGCTGTCACCGGAGCCATTCTGCAGATGCTTTCCCACGGTCTGATGACGGCCCTCTTCTTCGCCCTCATCGGTATGATTTACGGTCGCACCCACACCCGTGACATCCGCGAGCTGGCTGGTCTGATGAAGATCATGCCCTTCCTTGCCGTCGGCTATGTCATTGCCGGTCTTGCCAACCTCGGTCTGCCCGGCTTCTCGGGCTTCATTGCCGAGATGACCATCTTCGTCGGCTCCTTCGGTGCCAAGCCCCTGGCTGGCGACCCCAGCACCTCCTACCGCATGGTCTGCACCATCATCGCCTGTATGTCGATTGTCGTCACGGCAGTCTACATCCTGCGCGTAGTGGGCAAGATTCTCTACGGCGAGGTGGAGAACAAGCACTACCTGGAGCTGACCGATGCCACTTGGGACGAGCGCGTCGCCGTCATCTGCCTCATATTCTGTGTGGCAGGTCTGGGCTGTCTGCCCTTCTTCTTCAGCGACATGATCAGCCCCGCAGCCGGTAATATTCTTCATTCAATAGGTGTAATGTAAATTTGTAGGAAAGATGAATTATTCACAGTTTCTAAATATGATTCCCGAGGCAACGCTCACGCTTGCCCTGATCATCGTTTTCTGTGCAGACTTTGCATTGCACAAGAGTGAACGCAAAGGCTTTGTCCTGAGCATACTGACCGGTGCGCTGCTGCTCTGCCAGCTGGTGCCCTGCTTCCTGGCCAAGCCCACCAGCGCTTTCGGCGGCCTCTACGTCACCTCCCCCATTGTCGAGGTGATGAAGACCATCCTCACCTTCGGCACGTTCATCGTCGTGGTGATGGCGCAGAAGTGGCTCGAAGGCCCTGCCAAGAAGCTTTCCGGCGAGTTCTACATGCTCGTTCTCTCCACCCTCCTCGGCATGTACGTCATGATGTCCAGCGGCCATTTCCTCCTGTTCTTCCTCGGACTGGAGATGGCCTCCGTCCCCATGGCCTGCCTCGTAGCCTTCGACAAGTACAAGAACGACAGTGCCGAGGCCGCCGCCAAGTACATCCTCACCGCCACGTTCTCCAGCGGCGTGATGCTCTACGGCATCTCGTTCCTCTACGGCGTTTGCGGCACCATGTACTTCGACGACATGGCCCAGGTCATTGCTTCTAAGAACAGCGTCTTCTGGGGTCAGGGCACGATGCTCATCATGGGCATGGTGTTCTTCTTCAGCGGCCTGGGCTTCAAGATCTCGCTGGTGCCCTTCCACTTCTGGACGGCCGACACCTACCAGGGAGCCCCCGCGCCCGTCACGGGATACCTGAGCGTCGTCTCCAAGGGAGCCGCCACGCTTACCCTTGCCATCATCCTGATGAAGGTCTTTGCCTCGATGGCCGACTACTGGGAGCCGCTGCTCTGGATTGTCATCATGCTCACCATCACCGTGGGTAACCTCTTCGCCATCCGCCAGACGGAGCTCAAGCGATTCATGGCCTTTTCGTCCATCTCGCAGGCTGGCTACATCATGCTCGCCGTCATGGGCAACAGCAGTGTTGGCCTCACGGCCCTCACGTTCTACGTGCTGGTCTACGTGGTAGCCAACCTGGCCGTCTTCACCGTCATCACAGCCGTGGAGCACAATGGCGGCAACACCCAGTTCTCGGCCTACAACGGTCTCTATCAGACCAACCCGAAGCTGGCCCTGCTCATGACCTTCGCGCTCTTCTCGCTGGGTGGCATCCCTCCCTTCGCCGGTATGTTCTCGAAGTTCTTCGTCTTCATGGCCGCAGTGGGAGGTCACGAGAGTGCACCCTTCTGGCCCTACTTCGTAGTGTTCATCGCCCTTATCAACACGGTAGCCTCCCTTTACTACTACCTCCTGATAGTCAAGGCCATGTACATCACCAAGGAAGACCATCCCCTGCCCTTCTTTGCCAACGGTCGCGCCGTCAACTGGAGTCTTGCCCTCTGCACGGTAGGCATCCTCCTCTTCGGCATCTGCTCCTGCATCTACGAGTGGATAGACAAGGCCGCCACGGCATCGCTGTAAACACCTCGTTTCGCACGAACGCAAAAAGCCGGAAGCTATGCTACTTCCGGCTTTTTCGTTTTTTGGGGTATCGCCTAAGGAGTTTAGAAGTTATTGTTGTCCGGGGAAAAATTTTCCAATCGCTCAGATGGTTACAATTTATGAGCTTTTGAGAAATATTAGGAGTAATTGGGCTTGGGAAAACGGCCTGAAAGGCCAGTAAGCAGATAGCCCAGGGCAGCGCCCTGGGTATAGGGGCACAACGTAAAAACGCCCTGGAAGGGCAAAAGCGTTAAAAATCAATGCTTTTGCCCTTCCAGGGCGATGAAGCGTATGCAACATGTCCACCCAGGGCGCTGCCCTGGGCTGACTGCTTATTGGCCTTTCAGGCCGTTTCCCCGGACAACAATAAATTTGAATTAATTGCACTTCCGCGACATTTTTTGCGGATTTTTTTTGGCCGTAAAGTCAAATAGTATTATATTTGTAGGCGAATATTGAATGAGCGCCATGCAGTTGGTGCAATTTGAGCGATGAATATGATGATAAGCGACGAGGAGCTGGAGCTCAGGGTGAGTCGTGCCGTTGACAACTTCATGTCGGGCTACGGCTGCTGTCAGAGCGTGGTGGCGGCGTTTGCCGACCTCTACGGTCTCGACGAGCTCCAGGCGAAGAAGATTGCCGCTGGTTTCGGCGGCGGTGTGGGCCGTCTGCGCATGATGTGCGGTGCGGTGTCGGGAATCGTGATGCTCGTGGGGCTTGACTGCGGTCAGACCGAGGGCAGCGACACCGACGGCAAGTCGGCCTGTTACAAAGTGGTGCAGCAGCTGCTGGCACAGTCGGAGAAGGAGAACGGCAGCCTCATCTGTGCCGAGATACTGGGGCTGAAGGGCTACGAGAAGGCGCAGTCGAGCTACGTGGCCTCGCCCCGCACGGCCGAGTACTACAAGAAGCGGCCCTGCGCCGCCAAGGTGGAGAGCGCCGCGAGAATATTCGCAAACTATCTGAAGAACCTATCCCCCCAATAACCCACCCCCAAGAACCGACAATACTATGAAGATTGGACTATTCATTCCCTGCTACGTCGACGCTGTATTCCCCGAGGTGGGTATGGCCACCTGGCGGCTGCTGCGCCACCTGGGTCTCGACGTGGCCTATCCCCAGGGCCAGACGTGCTGCGGCCAGCCGATGGCCAATGGCGGCTTCGAGCGCCAGTCCGTGCCGTTGGCGCGCAAGTTCGAGACGCTCTTCCAGGGCTACGACTACGTGGTGGCGCCGAGCGTGAGCTGCACGGCCTTCGTGCGCTTCAACTACAGCCGGCTGCTCGGCCACGAGTGCGAGACGGCCAAGCACTGCATGGACGTGGTAGAGTTCCTGCACGACGTGGTGAAGCCCGCCGGGCCGCTGGGCACGTTCCCCCACAAGGTGAGCCTGCACAACTCGTGCCACGGTGTGCGCGAGCTGGGCCTGTCGTCGCCGTCGGAGCAGAACGTGCCCAAGTTCAACAAGATACGCGACCTGCTCCAGCTCGTCAAGGGCATAGAGGTGGTCGAGCCCGAGCGGCCCGACGAGTGCTGCGGCTTCGGCGGCATGTTCGCCGTGGAGGAGACGGCCGTGAGCGCGCAGATGGGCCGCGACAAGGTGGAGCGCCACATCGCCACCGGGGCGGAATACGTCACCGGACCCGACAGCTCCTGCCTCATGCACCTGGAGGGCGTGGCCCGCAAGCAGGGCCTCGACATCAAGTTCAAACACGTAGTGGAAATATTAGCCGCAGGATTATGAGTACAACACACAGCAGAGCAGCGAAGGAGTTCCTCAAGAACCAGCAGTACGCCCACTGGCACGACGCCACCTTCTGGTCTGTGCGCACGAAGCGCGACAACATGGCCCAGGGACTCGCAGAGTGGGAGCAGCTGCGCGAGAAAGCCTCGCAGATAAAGCGCCACACCATCAGCCACCTGGACGAATACCTGGAGGAGTTTGCCGCCAACGCCGAGCGCAACGGCGCCATAGTACACTGGGCGAGGGACGCGCAGGAGTTCAACGAGATAGTCTACGGCATACTGGAGTGTCACAAGGTCACGAAGATGGTCAAGTCGAAGTCGATGCTCACCGAGGAGTGCGAGATGAACCCCTACCTCGAGGCCCGGGGCATAGAGGTGGTGGAGACCGACCTGGGCGAGCGCATCATCCAGCTGAAGGGGCAGAAGCCCAGCCACATCGTCATGCCCGCCATCCACCTGAGCCACGACGACGTGGGCGAGCTCTTCGAGCAGAAGGGCATCAGCCAGGAGAAGGGCAACCACGACCCTACCTACCTGACCTACAGGGCCCGCCTCTCGCTGCGGGGTGAGTTCCTCACCGCGCAGGCCGGCATGACGGGCGGAAACTTCGGCATCGCCAAGACGGGCGACATCGTGGTATGCACCAACGAGGGCAATGCCGACATGTCGACGTCGTGCCCCCGCCTGCACATCGCCGCCATAGGGCTGGAGAAGGTCATACCCGACTACGACTGCCTGGCCGTGTTCCAGCGTATGCTCTGCAGGGCCGGAACGGGACAGCCCACCACCACCTACACCAGCCACTTCCGAAAGCCCAGGGTGACGGCTAACGCCCAGCACCCAGACCGTGGCGAGTACCACATCATCCTCGTGGACAACGGACGCTCGGACTGGGTGGCCAACGCAGACCACTGGGAGAGCCTGAAGTGCATACGCTGCGGCTCGTGCATGAACACCTGCCCGGTATACCGTCGCTCAGGCGGCTACTCCTACAGCTACTTCATTCCCGGACCCATCGGCATCAACCTGGGTATGCTGCGCGCCCCGAGGGAGCACTCGGGCAACGTCTCGGCCTGCACCCTCTGCCTCAGCTGCCAGACCGTGTGCCCGGTGAAGATAGACCTGGGCGACCAGGTCTACCGCTGGCGACAGCAGCTCAGCGACCTGGGCACCGCCAACACGCAGAAGCGCCTGATGAGCCAGGCCATGTCGGCCCTCTACGGCTCGGCAGCCTTCTACAACATCGCCACGGCTCTCGCACACTGGGCCAACGCCCTGCCAGCGCCACTGCTTAACTGCGGCCTCAACCCCTGGGCCGAGGGCCACGCAATGATGAAGTTCCCAAAGAAGCCCTTCCACGAGCTGATAAAAGAGAACAGCGAATAATCCGCGAGCCGACACGTAGCCCTGCCGCCACCGAGCCCTGCCGCCACTGAGCCCTGCCGCCACTGAGCCCTGCCGCTCGTCCGCCTCGTGTCGTTATCTCGTAATATCGTTATATCGTTATCTCGAAAATCCCGTTATCCCGTTATCCCCTAAATAAATTAAGATGAGCAGTAAAGAAGAAATATTGAAGCGTTACAGGTCGAATGTCCGTGAGCGGTTCGCCATGCCCGACCTGAGCGACATCCGTGCCGTGACCTACCCCGACCCCCTGGCCCAATTCATCAGCATGACTCAGAGCGTCGGCGGACGTGCCATAGAGGTAGAGCGGGGCCGCGACGTGAACACGCTCATACGCGAGCTGTTCCCCGACGCCAGGGAGATAGCCTCCAACCTGCCGGAGATTACCATCGCCACGCGTAACCCCGACACCGTAGGAGAGGCCGCCGACCTGAACGGCACCGACGTGGGCATCGTGCGCGGGAGCTTCGGCGTGGCCGAGAACGCCTGCGTCTGGATTCAGCAGCAGATGAAGGAGAAGGCCGTGTGCTTCATCTCCGAGAACCTCGTCATCCTCCTGCCCAAGAGCCAGATTGTCAACAACATGCACGAGGCCTACCGCCGACTGTCGGAAAAAAGGGACACGGAGCAGTTCGACGCCTACGGCTATGGCACTTTCATCAGCGGCCCGTCGAAGACCGCCGACATTGCCCAGGTGCTCGTCATGGGCGCTCAGGCTGCACGCTCAGCCACCGTCTTGCTCCTGGAGGAGTGAAGGAGAAAGGGGAGTGAAAGAGGATTGAAGGAGGAGTGAAAGAGGAGTGAAGGGGGAGTGAAGGGGGAGTGAAAGGGACATTTGTTCTAAAGGCAGAAACTATCGTCCCCTTCACTCCCCTTTCACTCCCCCTTCACTTCCCTTTCACTCCCCTTCAAGAAAAAACAGCCCCCCGTATGAGGGGGGCTGTTTTTTATTGCTCTTGCGGCCGGCGGCTACTTCACGAACTTCTTTCCGTCGCGGATGTACAGGCCCTTCTGCGGGACGTTCTCCAGGCGGCGGCCCTGCAGGTCGTAGACGGGTTGGGCCTTGGCTGCTTGCTGTTGGGTGAGTGTCTCGATGCCCTGTGTGGAGTTGACGGTGACCGTTGTCTCCACGAGCTTCACGTCGTGGCTCTTTGCCGACGTGTCGCTGATGGCCACGTCGCTAAGTGTCAGCGTGTAGGAGCCCTCGGCCACACTGTCGGCCACGCGCACCCTTATCTTGCACACCTCGCCGTCGCCGGCCGAGATGGCCGAGCCGTTGGTCGAGGCACCCATCACGCGCAGCGTGCCGTCGGGCATGATGGTCGTGGCGAAGGTGTTGGTGCGGGCCGCCGTCGTGCGCTCCGTGCTCAGCGTGGCCTCGGCGAAGCCCTCATTGTCGCGCACCACGCTGAAGCCCTCGGGAAGGCTCAGGCAGAACTGGAATCCCTCGGCCTCCACGCTGTTCTTCATCTTCACCGACAGTGTCAGCTCCTGGCCGGCGACAGCCTCCATGGGGGCGATGTATACCGTGTTGTCCAGCGCCGAGACGTCGGTGTCCTGCTGGTCGGCGAAGACCATGACGCCGCGGGCGGCTGCCGGACGCTCGATGGTGCCGTAGAGCAGCAGGTGGGCCACGGCCGTGTAGTCGGCCACGTTCACCTGGCCGTCGCCGTTAGCATCGGCAGCCTTTGCGGAGAAGCCCTCCGGCGTGCGGCCCATCACGTGGTGGGCAATGGCCGTCATGTCGGCCACGGTCACGTTGCCGTCGCCGTTGGCGTCGCCCAGGTTAAGGCTGAGCACCGTTATCGTGAACGACTGCTGCTCCACCTCGTGGCTCCGGGCCTCGCTGTCGGCCAGCGAGGCGTTTACCAGCTGGGCATAGTATTTGCCCTCCTTCATGCCGGTACCGACGCGCACACGCACCTGGCACACCTCGCCGTCGCCTGCCGAGATGGCAGAGCCGTTGCTGCTGGCCGCCACTACGCGAATTACGTCGTTGAGAGAGTTGGCCAGCTTCCTCACCTCAAACGTATTCGTGCGCGCTGACGTGGTGCGCTCCTCCGAGAGGCTCACCATGGGCTTGCCCTCGGCGTCAGTCACCACGCTCATGCCGCTGGGAAGAACCAGGTCGAAACCGAAACCCTCGATGTCCAACTCGTTGCGCAGCTTCACCGACAGCGTGAAGTCAGAGCCCACAAGGGCCGACGCGTCATCGACATAGAGCGCGTTGTTTTCTTTTTCGCCCACCAGCTTACCGTCTATGACAATAACAAAATCCCTATTGTTTACTATACTCACTTTGGTAATGTCTGGCTCTATGGTTTGCGCCACGTCCGACCGGACAGAAATGCGCACCAACTCGCAGTGGGTAGACCTCAGAGGTGTTTGGTCCATTAGGTCAATGATAATAAACAGATATTCTCCATTGTCTTTCTTCTTGATGATCAAAGTACTATTGCTGTCAACATTTTCTCCGAACAGGTCGGATGGCATTGTGCAAGAAGCAGTTGGCGATGAGGTGTTGGCGAATTCCACACCCTCAGGCAGTTTTAAGGTGAAATTACAGCCTTTGACGATTTCGTCAGTGTCTAAGTTCATCTTCACCACAATCTCGGCCTCTTGTCCGGCCTCCACGTCGACAGGATCCGCATAGATATATCGGTTTGCTGCCGACATCTGGACTGCTGCCATCAGCAGCGCCCACATTGTTGTAAGTCTTAGCATTTTCATAGGATTAATGTTTTTAATAATAACAACTTAAAATTTTAAAATTATGAAGCTTCATTCTTTTTCTGTCTGTTCCAGGTTCAGGGATGGTCTTCTTGGGAATCCTCCCTGGGAGAGTGTGGGGTCTTCGCCGATGATGTGTACTACGCCTACGTAGTCGGCCACGTTCACCCTGTAGTCGAGGTTCACGTCGGCAGCCCTGACGGAGAATTCTGCTGGTGTGCGTCCCATCACGTGGTGTGCAATGGCCACGAGGTCGGCCACGTTCACCCGTCCGTCGCCGTTGGCGTCGCCCAGGCTGAGGTCGCGCACATGAATCACGAAGGGGTTCTTCTCCACGTCGTGGCTGCGTGCGTCGGTGTCGGCGATGGAGATGTTGCCCAGCTCCACGCGGTATTTATTCTCCGGGTAGTTGTTCGGCACATGAATTCTGACGGTACACACCTCTCCGTCGCCGGGTGCGATGGCTGCTCCGCTGGTCGAGGCTGCTACTACGCGCACGGCCCGCCGTTCACGATAGGCGGTGAGGAAGGCAGCGGCGAAGGTGTCGGTGCGGCGGGCCGTGGTGCGCTCCTCCGAGAGAGCTACCGCGGGGCACCCTAAGCTGTCGGCGACCACCTCCATGCCGTAGGGCAGGATGAGGTCGAAGGCGAAGCCCTCGGCGGCCACGCTGTTGCGCATCTTCACCGACAGCGTCAGCTCGGAGTTGACCAGCACCTCGGTGTCGGCTATATATATAATATTGTCTGTGTCGCCAATGGCCGTCACGGTGTCGGTGTCGGCGGCATGGCCCGGCAGCGGCGTCGTGGTCAGCAGCAGGGCCGAAAACAGGATATGTCTGAGTGCAAGCATAGTCTTTGGATTTATATTCATCTTCTATATAACTAATGGTTATTACGGCGCTTTGCCGTAGGAGGCGACGTGTCTCACGTCGCAACAATCTGCTGGATTGCGACGTGGGACA
>CAMPCG010000096.1 GCA_946644025.1 uncultured Prevotellaceae bacterium
CTCGAATTGCCTTTATTTATGGGGCGAACTGCGTTAATCTTCCAAAATCGCTTTCGTATATCAGCATTATTTCGTAACTTTGCAACCTGTAACTATGTACGCAGCTATGATATCACTGCGCTATCTGCTCCTGTTCCTTTTCGTGGGCGTCGTTGTGTCGTGTACGAAGGAGGGTGACACCGTCTATGTCACCTCGCCTGTCGATGCAGCGGCCTCGGCCCCGCTGGTGACGGTGGTCTACGACCCCGACGCCCTCGGCGACTGCAGCTTCAACGACCTCATCTACGTGGGTGTGGAGCGGGCCGCGCTGGAGTACGGGCTGCGCACCATGCATCTCTCGCCGTCGACGCGCGAGGAGGGGCTGGCCTGTCTGGAGAACTTCGTCAGCCGGGCCTCCACCTCCCGAAGTGCAGGGGAAGCCTCCACCCCCGATGGTGGGGGGCAGTCCGAGTCCATCCGCCGGCTGCTCATCGTGGCCAGCAACGGCTACGACCAGTGGGTGCGCCAGAACAACCGGCGGCTGGAGAGCGACCCCTACACCGACCTGCTCTACCTGGAGACGCCCACGCCCCTCGACGGCAAGGGCTCTACGATTTACATGCCTTACTACGGGGCCATGTACGAGGCGGGCGCCATCATGCCCCACTTCTCCTCCGAGGTGCTCCTGGTGGGCGCCAACCCCGAGGGCAGGCCCGTGGCCGAGGCCATGCAGGGCTTCCAGGACGGCTACGCCACCAGTTTCTTCACGCCCTATATCGAAAAGATCCTCTACGTGGAATATATCGGACAGCAAGCGGGCGAGGGCTACAGCATTGCCGACTCCATGGCCATGCGGATGATTACCTCTGTGCCCTGGCAAAGGAAGGGCAGTGTGCCGGCCATCGTACCCATCTGCGGCGGAGCGGGGCGCACCTTCCAGCGGCTCTCGGAGATGCTCCTGCAGTATCTCTTCATGGGCGTCGACGTGGAAAGGGTCTCGCCCAACACCCAGCAGGCGGCGGTGAAGCACGTGGACAGGGCCGTGGAGCAGACCATCGGCCGGTGGCTGTCGCCCGAGGGGATGCCCAAGCACCAGTCGCTCGGGCTGGCATCGGGATATACCGAGGTGCTCCTCAGCCCAGTTGTCGGCGTATTCACCACGCTGACATACGGCGTGCTGGACGACGGACTGCGCAAGACGATTCACGAGGAAGCCATCATAAAGGAAGAAGCAGGCCCCCACCAACCTCCCCCCGAAGGGGAGGCCCCGCCCACGGCCCTTCCCTCGAAGGGAGTGGAGGCCCTCATCCTCATCCTCTCCATCCGAAGGGGAGGGAAGCTTCAGCGGCGAAAGCCTCCCCTTCGGGGGGAGGTTGGTGGGGGCTTACGACTGTTTTGCCTGAAGGCCGCCCTGCTGGCGTTGCTGGCCGTGGTGGTCGGCTGCCGGCAGGAAGACGACACCGTGGTGACGCTGCAGACCCAGCGCTGGGTCGAGAAGACCGTTGCCGTGGTGGCTCCCCTCAGCCAGGACAACATGGGCAACCGCCTGGAGCGAACGGCAAAGTGGTTCCTCGACAACCTCGAGCTGGCCCAGGCCCACGACACGCTGTGCATACGGCTGCGGCTGGAGTGGTACGACGAGCTGACGGAAGACCTCCCCACGCTGGCAGCCACACTGGCCGGGCGCGACGACATCACGGCCATCGTGGGACCCTTCAGCAACGACGGCATAGCCACTTTTGCCCCCGCCTGCCAGAAGACGCTCAAGCCCCTCATAGCACCTACCGCCACCAGCGAGGACGTCGTGCGCCGCTATGCCGTGATGAGCACCAACGGCATCACCCAAAGCCAGCCCTTCCTGTGGACACTGACACAGAGCGACGTGGCACTCACGGAGACGCTGCTGAGTTCCTACGCCACCTACGCCCAGTATCACGATTACAAGGATGCCGTGGCGTGGCTCTACACACCCCGCGACACCTACGGGCAGACCTTCAACTACTGGGGACCCTTCTTCGCCGAGAACTACAGCATCAGGCTCCTTGCCAACGAGCAGTATGACAGCGGCGCGCAGCTCGCAGACCTCGTGGAGGAGGTCCGCCGCCGCACGGGCGGCGACCTTGCCGTGTTGGGGGCGCAGATGGGAGCCTTCTGTGTGGTCCACGACGTGCGGCAGATGTACGACGTGGCCAGTCGCCGCCGTGAGCAGATGTGTCTGGAGGACGACCAGCTGAACGACGACCCCTTCGACGAGAGCAACGTCCAGCTGTGGCAGTACTTCGTATGGAAGCTACTCACCTATTTCGCCCTGCCCGAGCTGTGCGAAGAGCACCTGACGGCCCTTGGCGAGCGTGCCGTCCAGACGCTGCAGGGCTACGAGGGCTTCTCCCCCTACGCCGACCCCACCACCGGATTCGAGCATAGCTACACCCTGCGCTTCGGCGTCATGCCCGCCTTCTCGGAGTGCAAGCTCTACGACGCGCTGATGCTCACCGCCTTCGCTGCCAGCCGCGTGGAGCACACTCAGGGGGCCTCCCTCAACGCCGCCATCATCGAAATCACCAGTGCCTCAGGCTCACCCTCGGGAAGCGGTGCGCCGGGGCTGAGCTCAGCCGCCTGGAGCCCCACCGCCATGGCGACCTACCTCTCGGCCCTGGAGCGGGGCCAGCTGCTGAAGTTCAAGGGAGCCTCGGGTGAGATAGCCTTCGACAGCGACACCTACACCGCAGCCACCCAGACCACCTACGTGCAGTGGCGCATCCTGGAGAGACAGATACAGCACACTGGCTACATAGGCGGCAGCGGCAGCCGCCGGGTGAGCAACAACCTGTCGGCCTGGAACTTCCTCTACGACAAGAACCGCGCCGAGCAGGACTTCGCCGCCCAGAGCGCCCAGAGCCCCGACATCAGCTACCCTGAGCTCGACGGACAGTATGCCGTGCTGGTGCAGGGCAGCTACGGCTTCAAAAACTACCGCCACCTCTCCGATGTGCTCAGCGTCTACCAGCTGCTGCGGCAGGGCGGCTTCCCCGACGACCACATCATACTCGTCGCCGACCAGGCCACCGCGCGCGAGGCCGGCGCCATACGTTCCACCCTCAGCGGCCCCGACCTCTACGGCGGCACCACCCCAGGCAGTGGCCTCGCCGCAGCCGTCGTAGACTACGACAACGCCACCCTCGCCGCTGCCGACATCAGCAACATACTCTTAGGCCAGCCTACCGACAGCACACCCGTCGTGCTGCCCCCTGGCGGCGGCCACAACGTGTTCCTCTACTGGAGCGGACACGGACAGAACAGCGAGTTCTCCTGGAGAGACGCACCGCAGGGACAGGGCTTCACCAGCAACCTCCTGAAGCAGACCGCCCAGAAAATGCTCGACCAGGGCGCACCCACCTGCCGCAAGCTCTTCGTCGTGGCCGAGCCCTGTTACGGCGAGGGCGTCGTTCGAGCCCTCGACGGCATTGTCGGCGCACTGGGAATGAGCGGAGCCAGCGCCACCGAGCAGTCGTGGGCCGACAACTGGAGCAACGCCGACCTCGTATGGCTCAGCGACCGCTTCACCCAGAACTTCATCACCTGCCTATCGGGAGGAGCACAGGGGGCAAAAGCGGAAACGCCCACCTACCGCGAGCTCTTCCTCTACTGCGCCGAGCACACCCTCGGCTCCCACGCCAAGATAGTCAATGCCAGGAACTTCGGCAACCTCACCGTTACTAACCCCGGAGAGTTCGTAAGGTATAATAAGTGATTCAACTCGCCGCAAGTTGAGTAGTTACAGGGAGTTACAGGGAGTTACAGGGAGTTAAGGGACAATAGTTCTTCCCCTATGAATCCCACTCATACAGCAGACGAAGGGAGGATGTATTGTCCATTAACTCCTTTTTAACTCCTCCTCGCTCGACCCTATGGGACGCTTGCGTAGAGAAACGGAGGGCTGACTGCTTGTTGGCCTTTCAGGCCGCTTTTGCAAAACTTGCGAAAGTTGAGTCCCATTATTATTTTCTACCCTTCTTTTTTCTCCGTTACATTTTTTTTTCGTACTTTTGCATCCGAGTACCGCCAATCGGTGTAAACGATTCGTTGTCGGGGTTTATGATATAGGCAATCCAATCTCAAAAGTTGCTACACGTTGTACCCTGCAACGATTGCCCTGAGCGCAGGGTGACGGTGCAGACATTGCGGAAATAATATAGCATCAGCTGTTTATTCAGAGACTCGTGAAACCTCGGAAATTTCATGATGTAGTGCATTTGAGTAAGTCTGTTGATGCCCGTGCGATGGCGCGGGCATGACTTATATCTTAGCACTACAGGTACATTCCGAGGACCTCACGAGACGAGAGAAGAGCCATGACTCGCGCTTCTTTTGTGTCTTGAGGTCCTTTGGCGATTACCTGTAAGCTTGTCTGAAGATTTAGCCTGATTGCCCCTAAACTATCGTAAATATGGAACAGAATTTATCCCAGCTGAAACAGGACATGATTGTCGAGATTCAGCAGCGACTGGATGACAAGGTACTGGAACGCTCAAACGCGGAATTGCTAATGAAGCTCATCAAACAGTCAGACAGTGATGACGAGGCCATAAAAATTATGTCACTCGGCACCACTTACAGAAAGGCAGGTCTGCATTACGAGAAACGACTTGAGAAGATGGACAATACCATTCGCTACTTCAAGAAGAACGAGCAGTTGAGTTTTCATACCGATGACTTAAAACCGGTGAACAAACTTATTATAGGTGATAATTACGAGGCCCTGCAAAACCTGATGATACAATATAAAAAAGGGGTGGACGTAATCTACATTGACCCGCCATACGGTAAGGACAGCATGGGGGAGTTCGCAAAAACCAACTATGAAAACGGTATTACACGCGACAACCTGCTGTCGATGCTCTATCCAAGACTGATGCTGGCAAAGCAGCTGCTGAAAGAAGATGGAGTAATCTTTTGCAGCATTGATGACAAGAACCAGGCATACCTAAAGTGTCTCTTTGACGAAGTCTTTGGCGAGAATGCTTTTGTTTCTACTCTAACAATAGAATCTTCTGTAATTGCCGGACCAAGAAGGGTGCCGGCAATGCAAGGCAGTGTGGTGAAAACTGCGGAGTATTGCCTGATATATACGAAAGCTGCTGACAAGAAAATAATGAAGAACTTAAAGTATGATTTCATTTACGGTTTTGATACTCATTATAACAAATGGGTTGATGAAGAGACTGCAAGTGTTATTTCTGTTATCGACTTGATTAAGCGTACCCCTGAAATATCGGATATTTTCGAGTCATACCACATGAGCGTCAAAATACAGAATATAGGCATACTTGCACTGATAAACGATGTAGTTAGACATTGGCTTTATAACGAAGAAGTGGCGGCACACTTGTACCGAAAGGGTGACAAAGAGGAGGCTACAGAGGAAACTGATAAGCAACCGTTAAATCATCTTTTCCAGATTGACGGCAAATGGTACGTGAAAACAGAAGAAGGATTATATAATGTTTTCAGATACATAGATAGGATTGGCAAATGCGATGATTATTTTGAAAGTTTTGGTGAAAGGACTGTTCGGGGGAATTTATGGAAAGGCTTTTCCTCTGATGGTGGCAATTTGGAGAAAGAAGGTGGCGTGGAATTCAAAAACGGTAAAAAACCGCTTCGACTGATAAAACAGCTAATAGACTCTGTATGTACTTCAAAGGATGCCGTTGTCCTTGATTTCTTTGCCGGATCGGGCACTACGGGGCATGCAGTATTGGAATTGAACAGGGATGGTGGCGAAAGAACATTTATTCTTTGCCAGATAAACGAAAAAACAAAGGAAAGTCCTAATGGTATTGCATACGACATAACATCTAAGCGATTGAAGCGTATGATGACCGGCACATGCTATGATGGTAAAAGAAATAAAAGTTGGCTGGGCAGCAACGCTCCCTTCGGCGGTAATCTCGATGTTTACGAGATAGAGCGTATGCCAAATCACCTGACTGCCAATGGAGAGACGCCATTTGAGAAGATAGATGAGACGCTTTATGGCAGGAAAAAGTTCAAGACCTTGAAAGAGAAAATCGGCTGGGTGTGTCAGAACTTTGCCAACACTCAGAAATATGTCGAGAGCGATGAGGATTGGGAAGAAAAAGTGAGGAAGGGATAAGAATATGCTGCAAGAGGTAAAAGACTTACAAGATAATGCTGTGGCGCAGCTTGTGGAGAAACTAAGGAAAAAGGACGAAGTGACATTCCGCGCTCCCACGGGCAGTGGCAAGACGCATATGATGGCAGATATGATGAACCGCATAATTGAGGCCAACGAGAATGTCATGTTTCTGGTATCTTCGCTGTCGAAGGGCGACCTGGCTAGACAAGACTATGAGTCGTTTAAAGAGACAGCCGACACCGGCATTTTTCCGAAGTTGGATCCATATCTGATCTCAACGGATGTATCGGGCGAGGAGGGTCTGCAGATTCCCTCTGACCACAATGTCTATGTGCTACCCCGTGATCTCTTCAAGGAGGACAGCCTGCTAATGCGTGGACCGATGATAAACTTTCTGCGTACCATGACAGGAGATGTCTTTGGCGAAGGAAAGAATAAAATTCTATATCTGGTGAAAGATGAGTGTCACCAGGCAACGTCCAACCTCGACAACAAACTAGGAGCGTTTTTTCGAAAGACCATCAATTTTTCGGCTACTCCCGACAGGAAGAAGGGACAGATTCCCGATGTCCAGATATCCGACGAAGAAGCAGAAAATGTCAGTCTGATAAAGAGAGTGAATTTTGGTAGCCTGAACGATACCGTGGAGGATGCCATCAACAAGTTTAAAGAGGTGAAAAAGCAGTACATTTCGCTCGATGTGGAGCCTTGCCTAATCATCCAAATCTCTAACGCAGGCAAAGCAGAGCAGGAGTGGAACCAGAACATCAAACCCGTGCTCGATAAGGTGGAGAATCAGGGGTTGAAATGGATGGTCATAGTGGATTTGAAGGGGAAGAATAATGAGGCGGGCCTCTGCGACACCAACGACATCATCAAAGGCAAACTACCCGTCGGCCAGTGGAAGGAATATGCCCGAAAGCGAGGCATTGATGTCATCATTTTCAAGATGGTTATTTCAGAAGGCTGGGACATCCCCAGAGCTTGTATGCTCTATCAGGTCCGGGACAGCAAAAGCAAGCAGCTGGACGAACAGGTGCTTGGCCGAGTAAGGCGCAATCCGCGCCTGCTCGACTTTGAAAAACTCTCCGACGAGCAGAAAAAACTGGCCACTACGGCTTGGGTGTGGGGAATTAGGCCCGACACAATGCGGGCAAGACGGCAGGTGGCACTATTTGGTGGAGGTGCAGACATACAAAATAGTATAAGAGTGAGGTCTACTCGATTGGAGAATTTGACAGAAAAGGCAGACTTCGACATAGAAGAATTTATTGAAGAGCAATCTGACTTACTGGAACATTCGAGCATCTTTGAACTGAACAAAAAGCTATCAAAGATGCCTAACGACTTATCGGACTTGTGTTATAAATATGCGGGCGAGGATGTGCTTAGATGGTACGATTTCGTTGAGAACATAGATAAGGTGAAAGCTAAGTACGACAACTACATCTGCGACTATGAAAAGAGCATTGTCGTGGACAAAGAAGTGACCTTTCCCGCATCTTCAACCTTTACCGAAACCTGCAATGAAGAGCAAGACCTGGGCTGGGTGTGGAGTCGAAAGGATGGGAAAGATAAGTTTTCTTTTGACAGCTTGGCAGAGAAGGAGTGGGCTGCGAAGCTACGCTATTTAGCTTCGAAAAGGAAATACATATCAGAGCTGGAGATGCCCGGAATGGATGATGATGACGAGCTCTTCCTGTGGGGTAAAAACTATCCTCTGAACTCTGAAATTAAATATGAGTATTATGCCAATGGCATTCATGCCTCCTATCCCGATTTCGTTTTGAAGGACAAATTGGGCAGAATACACATCTTTGAGGTTAAGAGTGTGAACGTGGCTGTCGGTTCTTCTGTCAACAAGGAAGAATACGACAAGAAAGTGAGAGCTTTGCATGACCTGTATCTTGCCTGTTCGCGGAAACTGCCCGACTATCGTTTTTATCTTCCCATTATGAAGGATGACGACTGGCGCATCAGGCGCTTTAGCGCAGGAATATTCAAGGAGATGGGCTTCGACGAGTTTAAAAAGTCGCTGAAAATATCCTAATTGAAAAGTCAGGGGGGCAGATTCGAATATATAATTTCACTTCCCTTTCACTCCAAAGATTCGAAAATTAAAATATAATTTGAGCCGCCTAAACCTAAGTTTGGGCGGCTCAAATATAGGAGGGGGCTGTCGGAGCAATGTTCCCCCTCTTTTCGGTAAAAATCAGAAGTTCTTTGTCTGCTCGGCGACCTCGGCGTTCACCTTGTCAATGAACTCCTGGATGGTCATGGTGCGCTGTTCGCCGCCGCCTTGCTGACGCATGGAGACGAGACCCTCGGCCTCTTCCTTCTCGCCTACGATAATCATGTAGGGTATGCGCTTGAGTTCGTTGTCGCGTATCTTGCGGCCGAGCTTCTCGTTGCGCAGGTCGATGGTGCCGCGCACGCCCTGCAGGTCGAGCTGGCGGAGTACCTTCTGGGCGTAGTCGTTGTACTTCTCCGAGAGGGGGAGTATGGCTACCTGGTCGGGTGTGAGCCAGAGGGGGAAGTGTCCGCTGGTGTGCTCGATGAGCACGGCGCAGAAACGCTCCATAGAGCCGAAGGGGGCACGGTGAATCATCACGGGTGTCTTCTTCTGGTTGTCCTCGTCGGTATACTCCAGCTGGAAGCGCTTCGGCAGGTTGTAGTCCACCTGGATGGTGCCTAACTGCCAGCGTCGGCCGATGGCGTCCTTGATCATGAAGTCGAGCTTGGGGCCGTAGAAGGCGGCCTCGCCATACTCTACCTTGGCGTTGAGTCCCTTCTCCTGGCAGGCTTCCTGAATGGCGCGCTCGGCCAGTGCCCAGTCTTCGTCGGTGCCTACGTACTTGTCGTGGTCGTTGGGGTCGCGCAGGGAGATTTGTGCCTCGTAGTTGAAGCCGAAGGCGGAGAGCACGATGCCGATGATGTCCATAACGTTGAGGAACTCCTGCTTGACCTGGTCGGGACGGCAGAAGAGGTGTGCGTCGTCCTGCGTGAAGGAGCGCACGCGGGTCAGTCCGTGCAGCTCGCCGGACT
>CAMPCG010000097.1 GCA_946644025.1 uncultured Prevotellaceae bacterium
CAATCCCCACACCCCCCACAACCCCCACCAAGTCCCCTATGAATTATATCTTCACTACGCGCATGGCCGTGCGCGACTACGAGTGCGACATCGAAGGCATCGTGAACAACGCCCAGTATATACATTATTGTGAGCATACCCGTCACCTCTTCCTCAAGGAGTGCGGACTGAGTTTTGCCGAGATGCACCGCAAGGGTGTCGATGCCGTCGTGGCGCGTATGTCGCTGCAATACAAGTCGCCACTGCGCCCCGACGACGAGTTCCTCTCCTGCCTGAACCTTACGAAGGAGGGCATCAAGTACGTCTTCCACCAGGACATCTACCGTGTAGGCGACAACGTGCTGTGCTTCAGGGGGAAGATTGAGCTTGTCTGTCTCGTCGACGGGCGGCTGGGCGTCAGTCCCGAATACGACGAGGCCTTCAAGAGGTTTTTCAATCCAGAATAGTTGAGGAAGGCCACGGCCCCCCCTTCGGCCCCCGAGGGGGCTACTATAGTTTTGTGGCAGATAAGACGGGAAAAGACTATAGTAGCCCCCTCGGGGGCCGAAGGGGGGGCCGTGGGGGCCTCGGGCCTCCGTGGGCTTTCGGGGGGGGCCGTGTGCTCTTGTTGGCTTCCCTCCGTTTAAAAGTTGCCTTTGCCCGTATATTAAATAGGGAAAGGGCAGGGGCAATCTACAAACGCCGACGGTGTTTGTATAAACGTCGTCGTAGTTTTTACAAACGCCGTCGGCGTTTGTAAAAACACTGTCGGCGTTTGCACTTTTTCCTAACATATTTGTACTGTGCCGTCGTTCGCGTGGATTTTTTATAGAGGCTCCAGTTAATTGAAGTTGCATAAATAAACGGTTTGCGCAACAAAAAGCGTTAAAAGTGCTAAATCTTTTCTATTTCCGTTGGTTTTTCTCTACTTTTGCAGGGTCTTTTTTATAAAAAACATGAAGAAGCTCTACATTTTTATGCTATTTGCCGTCTGTGCGCTCCAAGCCTTTGCACAGATGCCGAAGCGACTGGTGCTCGTCGAGGAGTTCACCAACACGGGGTGCGGCCCCTGCGCAACGTGGTCGCCCCTGCTCGACTCGTGTATTAACTACCGACTGGGCGACTGCATCGCCATCAAGTATCACTCGGTGTTTCCAAACAAAGCCGACGAGTTCTATGCCGGTGCCCAGGAGGCCAACCAGGCCCGCGTAGACTACTACGGCATCAACGCCGTGCCTACCACCCTCGTAGACGGGCAGGACTTGGGCGACCGCAGCTATGCCTACCTGAACCAGGCCATCAGCTACTGTCAGCAGCAGCCGGTGAAGTATGACCTGACTGTGCGAAACAAGCAAGTCAACGGCACGACCCTGACAGCAGAAGTGGCCCTCGCAAAAATCGTCAACGACGAGAACGAGGACGAGCTGGAGTCCAAGGAAGAACTCGCCAAGCTCCGCCTTTTCATTGCGGCCATTGAGGAGCACATCGCCTCTACGACCCCCTGGCCCAACGGTGAGCAAGAGCTGAACTACACCATGCGCCACATGCTCCCCGCCGGCGGAATACCCCTGGAGGCAATATCGATGCACTTGAGCCTGGACAACTGGGATGTCAGCGATTTCGACAACCTCTCGGAGCTGGGCGTCCTGGCCTTCATCCAGAACATGGAGACGCGCGAGATACTGGCCACGGCCTATAGCGGCCCCAACGCCGAGGGACAGAACCGGCTGGCGCTGCAGAACCTCTCGGGCACACCCGACCTCATCTGCAAGCCCGACTACTACGGCAGCGTCATCTTCCGCAACGACGGGGCCAACACCATCACGTCGGCCACGCTCAACGTCAGCGTGAACGGCACCGTGAAGCAATATCCCTGGACGGGAAAGCTCGACTACCTGGAGCGCGACACCCTCGCCTTCGACGGCTTCACCTCGTTCCAGCTCGACAGCGCGGGCAAGAACGCCGTGGAGCTGTGGCTGAGCGACATCAACGGCTCTGAGTCGTCGAGCAACGTCATCACCTCGTCGTTCAGCAACTCCGTGCAGGCCAGCTACGGCGTGCAGCTCAAGCTCTACACCGACAAGAAGCCCGAAGAGACCACCTGGAAGCTCTATAACAGCGACGGCGACGTCGTCCAGGAGGGCGGCCCCTACGACGGACTGGCACGTAAGTTCATCACCGTCGACTTCGACCTCACCCGCGACGATTGCTACACCCTCGAGTTTCTCGATGCCGGCGGCGACGGCATCAAGGGAGCCAGCGGCAACGGCTACTACCAGCTGCTGCAGAAGAACGCCGAGGGCAAGACCACGCGCATCGCGCAGGGCGACTACTCAGGCAGCGTCTTCCACCTGCAGTTCAGGCTCAACAACACCCCGCGGCCCGAGCAGCGCCTCGTCCTGCTCGAGGAGTTCACCAACACGTCGTGCGACCCCTGCGCCGACTACTCGCCCTTCCTCGACGAGGCCATCTACCGTAGGCTGGGCGACGCCGTGGCCATCACTTACCACTACAACTTCCCCTCTCCCCAAGACCCGTTCTACCTCGTCAGTGGTGCCGACGTCATGGCCCGCGCCAACTTCTACGGCGTGACGGGCGTGCCGTCACTGCGCATCAACGGCGAGCACGCCGGGGCATGGGGCTATGAGGACTATCTCGACAGCTATATCTACTACGCCGGAGCCACGGAGCAGAAGGCCACCATCGACACGGAGGCCACCCTTGACGACGGACTGCTGACGGCCCGCGTCACGCTGTCGGACGTCAGCTCACAGTCGTCAAACCTGAGGCTGTTCGTGGCCGCCGTCGAGGAGCGCGTGGAGTGGGACAAGCCCGCCGCCAACGGCGAGCGCTCGTGGAACTACGTGCTGCGCAAGATGCTCACCGGCGGCGAGGGACAGCCGCTGGACATCGACAAGGTGACACCCGCCAGCTACACCTTCACCTGGCAGGTGCAGAACTACACCGACGAGACGGAGCTGGGACTGGTGACCTTCGTGCAGGACATGGACACGCAGGAGGTGCTGGCCGCCGTCTACACTCCGCGGCCCACGGGCAGCACGTCGGCAGCGAAAATACTGAAGGTGCTCGACACCCCCAGCCGCATCTGCGCGCCGCTGTTCACCAGCCGGCTCATGGTGCGCAACACCGGGCGCGAACCGCTCACACGTGCCACGCTCAACGTGAGCATTAACGGCAGCGTGCAGCAGACACCCTGGACGGGACGGCTCGGCTATCTTGAGATTGACACCCTCGCCACTCCCGCCTTCACCAGCTTCACCATCAACGACGACCAGGCCAACGACGTCGAGATATGGCTCTCCGACCTCAACGGTACCTCAGAGGAAAGCGTACACAAGGCCTTTGCCCTGGCCAATGCCTACCGTGCACAGAACGTGGTGCGCCTGACCATCATGACCGACAACGCGCCGGAGGAAATCACCTGGGAGGTGACCAACTCTGCAGGCGAAACGGTATGTCAGGGAGGCCCCTACACCGAGGCCCGCAAGAAGCAGGTCGTCGAGCTGCCCCTGCCCTACGACGACTGCTACACCCTGATTCTCCACGACAAGGGCGGCAACGGCATCAACGGCGACGCCGGGCGCGGCTACTTCATGCTCCATGAGGTCAGCGCCGAAGGCAAGGCCCGCCTGCTCGTGCAGGACACCTACACCACCGCCACCCACACCGTGCCCTTCAGCCTCGAGAACTCGCTCCCCGTGGGCATCAGCGCCCCTGCCGTAGCAGATTCCGACGCGTCGGCGACGGGCAGTGACGGTCGTACATACGACCTGCTGGGCCGCCCCGCAACACGAAACGCCAAGACCGTCATCAGCAACAAGCGGACAATCATCATCAACAAACAATAAATCCAACACACAATGAAAAAAATCATTTCGCTCTTAGCACTTGCCCTGGCCGCAACGACCCCGGCCCTGGCACAGTGGAACACCAACGCTACGCCGGCCTGCGTCTACAGCACCGCCGACAAAAACGGTGACTACCACGCCTGCAGCATCAAGGCTGCACGTACCCCCGACAAGAAGACCTGGCTCTCGTGGAAGACCTGGGAGGTGAAGTGGGTCGGCAAACTGAGGACCCTCGCCGTGCGCACCTACCTCCAGCTGCTCGACCGCGATGGCGTCGCTCAGTTTGAAGAGCCCATCATGGTCAACGACCACGTCACTCCCTCCTGGTGGTCCAACTATTCCCTTTGCGTGGCTGCCGACGGCAGTGCCATCGTCACCGTGGCCGACGGACGCACCGAGGAGGCCAACCTGACACCCGAAGAGGGCGACACGACAGCCACCTGCTACAGCTTCTGCCCCGCCATCTACAAGATAGACCAGGAGGGCAACTTCCTCTGGGGACTCGATGGCATCGACTTCCCCGACTACACCGACTCGCCGTTCACCAACGCCTACGTGGTGGGCGAGGACACCTATTTCATGTTCGACAGCAACTCGAACGGGGTGGATGACTTTATCAACATTGTGCGCATCGACGACGACGGCACGCTGGGATGGGAAGACATCAAGAAGGTCGATGGCCTCCACGCTCAGATTGTTCCCTCGCTCGACGGCGACTTCCTGCTCTTCGACGACTGTCCCGACGGCGCCCGCGTGACCCGCCTCAACCGCGACTTCGAGAGTGTCTGGGGCGAGAGCGTCATCTACGACCCGTACAAGTACGACGGCCAAGCCCTCAACCAATACAAGCTTGCCTCCGACGGACAGGGCGGAGCTGCCGTGGCCTTCGTGCGCAACATGGGCCAGTTTGCCCACAACATCCGCGTGCAGCACATCTATGCCGACGGCTCCCTGGGCTTCGGACTGGAGGGCCTCGACGCTGCCAACACCGAGGACGGCGACTTCGACTACTGCGGCGTCGCCGTATCGCCCGAGACCGAGGAGATACTCGTGGACTTCGAGTCGCAGCTCACCACCGGCTACCACGTCATGCTGCAGAAGTTCACCTTCGACGGCGACTACCTCTTCGACGACCAAGGCGTGAGCATAGCCCGCAAGAGCCAAGACAATAACTACGCCTTTGCCCGCGTGGGCATTGGCAGCATCGAGGACGGCGGCTGGATTGTGTGCTACCGCGACGTGGCAGGCTACGGAGCCAAGAACAGCTTCGTCATCCGCCGCTACGACAAGGAGGGCACCCAGGTATGGACAAGGACCATCGGGCGCGACCTCGACGTCGACGGCGTCAATATGTTCGTGGAGCCCGAGGCTACCTACCTCTTCTACCGCGAGTATGCCTCAGCGAAGGCCCCCGGCGTGAAGATTTTCCGCATAGGTAGCGATGGCAAGTACGACGTCACCTATCAGGACAACATCGTGCCCGGCGACGTGAACGGCGACAAGACGGTCGACGTGGCCGACATCGCCCTCATCATCGACGTGATGGCCGCCGGTGCCACGTCAGCATCGGGTGCCGCCGACGTGAACAAGGACGGCTCGGTCGACGTGGCCGACATCTCGGCCGTCATCGACACCATGGCGGGTAAAGCCAGCGAGTAATAACCGACAGACACAGATAACCTAAATTATTAACTAACACAAAACGCTTATGAAAAAGAAAGTATTCCTTTTCGTAACGGCATTCCTGGCCGTGCTTGCCGCACAGGCCCAGATGATTGCCTATCAAGTGAGCACTAACGTTGTTGGCGAGCCGGGCGAGCCCACCGTCATCGACCTTCAGGGCAATGTGGGGAAAGACCTCAGCGGCCTGATGATTGATGCCGACGGCAACCTGGAGTTCAACGCCGTAGAGGGTGCCAAGGGCTTCCCCATCGGCTTCGAGTTCCGCTACAACAGCCAGAAGATGACTCACTTCCTCATCGGTTCCGACCTGGAGGTGCAGCTCTCGCCAACGGAGACCATCTCCACCGTGGCCCATCAGAACATCGTCACCGCCTTCACCACAGAGGGCATCCACGACGTCATAGGTATGTTCCCGCGTGAGGGCGTCTGGGGACTGGACGACACCCAGATAAGCTACTGGACAGAGGGCACCGAGGGCTACCGCGCCCTGGTCATCGAGTACAAGAACATCGACTTCGGCAACGGCGGAGGCTGGGGCACCAGCGGCGAGTTCTGCGGCGCGAAGGCCACCATCCAGTACCGCCTGTACGAGCAGAGCGGCAACATCGAGATGAAGGTCAAGGGCATGAAGCCCACCGATCCCAGCAACTATAACTTCTTCCGCATCGGCATCCTGGGCGACAGCAACGACTTCGTGCAGGTGCAGAGCTGGGACGGCACCGTCGTCTCCGCACGCGACAACAGCATCAGCTACAAGACCGACAAGTACCCCGTCGACGGCATGGTCTACACCTTCCAGGCTCCCGAGGCTTGCGTCAGCCCGACGGTTTCGGGCAGCGACCTCGTGCTTGCCTCTACCAGCGACCAGATTACGGGTACGTTCAACATTGGCAACGGCGACCACTACCTCGTGCTGGCCACCACCGAGGCTGAGCTGAGCGAGAAGCCCGCCGACCAGACGAAGTACAAGGTGGGCGACGCGATAGGCAATGCCAAGGTCATCGCCATCGCCGACCAGGGTGAGTTCTACGGCGCACAGGGCATGGAGCAGGGCACTTACAACGTGTTCGTCATCGCCTTCAACAGCCTCTGCATGGACGGCCCGCTCTATTGCAACGAGGCCATCAGCGCCAACATCGCCTTGAAGCCCGGCAAACCCGCAGCACTGGCCGTGGCCGATGCCGACAAGAACGCCATGAAGCTGCAGGCCACCGACAACGGCTCGCAGATGGTCATCGCCATGACCGACGTGCAGGAGTACAACAGCGCCGACCAGGCTCTCGGCGTGGGCCTCTTCGGCACCCCGACCGGCAGCTACAACGTAGGCGACGCCATTGAGGGCGGCGGCAAGGTAATCTACGTGGGCAACACGAGCGATGCCATCGACGTCACCGAGCTCGAGGCCGGCAAGGCCTACTTCTACCGTGCATGGAGCACCGACGGCAACGGTGGCTACTCCTCGGAGTGGCTCGACGCCAACGCCCTGACAGCCGCCGAGCTGCCGTGGGAGCCGATGCTCGACGGAGCAGGACCCGGTGAGCCGCCTCTCGGATGGACCACCGACGGTAACGATAGCTACTACTGGGCTGTCGAGGACTACGGCGACGTGTATATATATAATAATGTGAGCTTCCTCCAGGGCGTGGCCGAGACCTGGGCCGAGAGTCCAGCCGTCTATCTGAACGAGGGCAGCAACTGGCTCTCCGTCGAGATTGGCGCCAACTCCATCCCCGTGCGCTGGGCTTCCGACTGGGAGATGGCCGAGGGCGACGAGATTGCCATCCAGGTGACCACCGACGGTACGGAGTACAAGAACATCCTCACCCTGAACAAGGACAACATGCCCGCTTACACCGAGGGCGAGGAGACCGTCAACATCTGGAAGAACGGCGAGTTCACCACCTTCCGCGTGAACTTCAGCGACTATGCCGGCCAGAAGGTCAAGGTGCGCCTCTACGTCAAGCGCGCCACCAAGGGTCAGGTCAACTTCCGCAACCTTAAGCTCGAGGGCACCCTCTACGGCATCGTCGGAACCATTCCCGGCCTGACCTGGGACGACGACATCTTCATGACTCAGGATGCCGACAACAAGAACCTCTTCACCGCCAAGCTCGACGTCACCGTGAGCGAGCTTCCCGCTGAGGCCTACGAGTACAAGCTGCGCACCAACCAGAACTGGGACGGCTACCAGCTGCCCGCCGACGGCAACCAGAGCTGGATGCCCACCGAGGCCGGCGACTACACGCTCGTCTTCACTGCCGACATCGCTGCCAACACGCTCTTACTCTCAGTCGAGCGCCCCTTCAGCGTCAGCTTCGACAACAAGGGCAACTGGAGCACCGTCTATGTCTACACCTTCACCTACGACCCGCTTACCGAGCAGACGACCGAGTTCAGCGGCCCGTGGCCCGGCACACCCGTGGAGGTGAGCGGCGGATTCTTCAACCGCTCGTGGACCTATAACTTCACCGCCTCGCAGCAGCCCGAGTACATCATCTGGAACAACGGCGGCGGCAGCGAATGGGAAGAGGCCGAGCAGACCGACGACCTGCCCTTCGTCAACGGCAAGAAGTACACCTACTTCCCCGAGATTACCAGCATCAAGCTCAACGGCTCGTGGAACGCTTGGGACGGCCCCGAGATGACGGTCACCGAGTACAACAACATGGCCTACGAGACCACCGTCGACCTCACCAAGGCCGCCGAGGACCAGGAGTTCAAGCTCTGTGTCAACGGCCAGTGGATTGGCTCGGGCGAGTTCGTCGCCATTGAGGGCGACGCCGCCGAGGATGTCACCGAGGGCGAGATAGGCTCCAACCTCAAGCTGAAGGCCGGCAAGGGCTACGACATCATTGCCTTCTGGGCGAACCCCAGCAAGAACGTGAAGGAGGGTTGGCTGCTCGAAATCACCCCGAACACCACCGTCGGCGTGGACGGCGTGCGTGCCAACGCAGCACAGAAGCAGACCATCCACAACCTCAAGGGACAGCGCCTGCAGCAGACCCGCCGCGGCGTGAACATCGTCAACGGACGCAAGGTCACCGTCAAGTAAGGTAACCTCTGACACCCCTAAGGCAACACCGCTGTAGGGAATCCCGGCTTGTCTGATTCCGAGCATCTGAATATCGGAATCAGACAACCGAGATCCCCTACAGCGGTTTTATATATAGGTTCTACAAGAATCTGTGTGGGCCAATACCGTGATGAAGATATGAGCTATATGCCTCCTGCCTGTCAGATAAGTGCCTCTTATCTGTAAGATAAGTGTCACTTATCCCAGAGGAAAGTGGCACTTATCTCTACAAGCAAGCATGAATAGTGCGTCTCATCCGAGGTTATCCACACTAATTCTTGTAGAGCCTATATATACATTCAACTTATCGCCGAGTTCTTTGAAACACAGAGAACACTGAGCACACATATATTTCCAATTTCCAAAAAAATCTCTTGGAGAAATGTTGTTTTGTATTGAGCTCAAATTTGGAATCTGGCTACGACTGTTTTTGTTCTTTTAGTTTGTAAGTGCGATTTCTATTCCCGCCACATGAGACAAGTATTCCCTCATCGACCAGTTGATAAAGAAGCACCTTTATTCTCGTTGTGCTGGAACTTAAAAGTTTTACAAGCTCTTCTGTTTTTGCTTCACCTTTTC
>CAMPCG010000098.1 GCA_946644025.1 uncultured Prevotellaceae bacterium
GCGGCAAGCTGACGACAGGCGTCACCGTCCGTCCCTGGACGGGCATCTTCATGCTGCGCGACACCTCGTCGCCCGAGACTTACTTTCAGTCGGCCTTCCGCGTGCAGTCGCCCTGGACGATAACCAACAGCGACGGACTGCACCCGAACCGGGTGGAGATACTGAAGAAGGTGTGCTATGTGTTCGACTTCGCGCCCAACAGGGCGTTGCGTAAGGTGGCTGACTATTCGTGTCAGCTGAATGTGGAAGAGGGCAATCCCGAGAAATGCGTCGACGACTTCATCAGGTTCCTGCCCGTGCTCTGCTATGAGAATGGCGTGATGAAAGCCCTGTCGGCCAGCGATGTGCTCGACATGGCGATGAGCAACACGTCGGCCACACTGCTGGCGCGCCGCTGGGAGAGCGCACTGCTGGTGAATGTCGACAACTTCACGCTGCAGCGGCTGATGGACAACGACGAGGCGATGGCTGCCCTGATGAAGATTGAGGGATTTCGCTCGCTCAATCAGGACATTGAGACGATTATCAACAAGACCGACGCCATCAAGAAAAAACGAAAGGAAAGCGAGAGCGGCCTGACGGCGAAGGAGAAGAAAACGCTGACGGAGGCCGAGAAAGAAATCAAGAGCAAGCGCCGGCAGATACAGGAGAAGCTGGTGAAGTTTGCCACGCGCATACCCATCTTCATGTATCTGACGGACTATCGTGAACACTCGCTGAAGGATGTCATCACGCAGTTAGAGCCCCGTCTGTTTGAGCGCGTTACAGGCCTGAGCAAGCAGGACTTTGCGCTGCTGGTCAGCCTGAACGTGTTCAACGAGGCGCTGATGAACGATGCCGTCTACAAGTTCAAGCGATATGAGGACAGCAGCCTCTCATACACCGGCATCGACCGCCACGAAGGAGAAAAGTCGGTAGGCGGCTACAGTACGGTCATCACCGTAGAGGAGTATCGCCACCAGCCCTGACCGGCATGGTTCATGCCCTAGGCCTCAATCCTAAAAACTACAAACGTCGTCGACGTTTGTATAAACGCCGTCAGTGTTTATATAAACGCCGTCAGTGTTTGTACAAACGTCGTCGGCGTTTGTAGATTGCCCCTGCCCTTTCTGTATTTAAAGTACGGGCAAAGGCAACTTTTCAACGGCGCTTTCTAAACACTGTCCGGGGAAACGGCCTGCGCTCGGTCTGAAAGGACGCTTGCGTAGAGAAACGGCCTGAAAGGCCAATAAGCAGATAGCCCAGGGCAACGCCCTGGGCTATCTGCTTATTGGCCTTTCAGGCCGTTTCCCCAGACAATAATAATTTCTAAACAACGGAACGGATGAGGGGCAAGGCTGTGCATACGAAAGAATAGTCCCCTTGGGGGGCGGGCTGAGAAGTCCTTACTTGACGATGGTGAACTTGGCAAACTTCAGCAATAGCTGCTTCGTTCCGGCATTGCGGAACTGTACAGTGGCCTTGGTGTTCTCGCCCTGGCCCTCAATGTTGACCACCGTGCCGATGCCGAAGCGCTGATGCTCGATGGTGGTGCCGGGGGCGAGGGCGGTGTTGGATGTCGGCGGGGTAACCGTCGACTGCGGGCTGCTGGATGTCGGCGGGATAACCGTCGACCGCGGGGCTGTTGCAGCGCGGAGCGGCTTGAACCGCGAGCCGCCGGCCTGTTGCAGCTGGCGCTTGAAGCTGTCGGAGAAAGGGTCCACAGGAGGCTCCTCGCGCTGGGGCGGCACGATGCGGGGCTTCGGGTCAGCACGGAACTGGGAGGCCACGGGGTGAGCATTCTGCATCCAGTGGCTACTCTGCCTTTTCTTCCACGGCAGGCTGGAGGAGCCGAAATCGTCGTCGTCGTCCTTGCCCTTCTCCGACTCCACGCGGAGCAGCTTAGCGTCGATGTCGCGGATGAAGCGCGAGGGCGTGTCATACTCCATGCGACCATAGCGGAAACGGCTCTGGGCGCAGGTGAGGATGCAGTGGCGCTCGGCACGGGTGATGGCCACGTAGAACAGGCGACGCTCCTCCTCGAGGTCGCGCATACTGCCCGCACTAAGGGGCGAGGGGAAGATATTCTCCTCCAGCCCCACGACGAAGACCGTGGGAAACTCGAGGCCCTTGGCGGCGTGGATGGTCATGAGCGATACCTTCGGCTGGTCAGCGTCGGCGTCGCTGTCAAGGTCGGTGAGCAGCGCCACCTCCTGGAGGAAGTCGCTGAGCGCCACCTGGTCGCCAAGGCCCTCTTCGCGCCGACCCTCTACGAAGTCGTGGACGCCGCCGAGGAACTCCTGAAGGTTCTCCTGGCGTGACACGTCCTCGGGGTTGTGGCTGCTGTAGAGGTCTTTGGCCACACCGCTCTCCTGCACAATGGCATTGCCCAGTTCGTAGGCATCGTCGGTGGCAGCACGGGCCATCCAGCCTTCGACCAGCTGGCAGAAGGCACGCAGCTTGGAGACAGTGGCAGGAGAGAGGGTGATGGGGGTTGGGTTTTGCGGGGTGGGCGTTGGGTTGAAAACACTGCCTTGGGGATTCTTTCCACACACCATTCTGACGACCGTCCAGAGCGAGAGGCCGCTGTCGTTGGCGGCACTGATAATCTTGCCGAGGGTGGTGTCGCCGATGCCACGAGCGGGGTAGTTGATGATACGCTTCAGGGCCTCCTCATCGTCGGGATTGGAGACGAGGCGGAAGTAGGCGATGACATCCTTAATCTCCTTGCGCTGGTAGAAGCTCAGTCCGCCGTAGATGCGATAGGGAATGTTGTCCTTGCGCATCTGCTCCTCGAAGGAGCGGCTCTGCGCATTGGTGCGGTAGAGTATGGCGAAGTCGCTGTACTGACCGCCCTCCTGCTTCATGATGCGCTTGATGTCGGCACAGACTATCATGGCCTCCTCCTTGTCGCTGTAGGCAGGCTTCAGGGTGACGCGCTCGCCCTCGTCGTTCTGGCTGAACACGTCCTTGTGAATCTGCCGCTCGTTCTTGCTGATGAGGCTGTTGGCGGCCTTCACGATGAGCTGCGTGGAGCGGTAGTTCTGCTCCAGCTTGAAGAGCCGCGCATGGGCATACATCTGCTGGAAGTTCAGGATGTTGTCGATGTTGGCTCCGCGGAAGCTGTAGATGCTCTGTGCGTCGTCGCCCACGACGCAGACACGCTGACGCTCACGGGTGAGCTGGTAGACAATCTTCTGCTGGGCGAAGTTGGTGTCCTGATACTCGTCGACGAGCACGTAGAGGAACTTCTCGACATACTTCCGGCGGACGTCCTCGTGACGGTCGAAGAGCAGGAACGTCTGCACCAGCAGGTCGTCGAAATCCATAGCGTTGGCCTGTCGGCAACGGGCGGCATAGCGGCTGTAGACCTCGTGTACCTTGGGCCGCTTGGAGTCGAAGAGCGAACACTGGGGGAACTGGTCGGGCAGGATGAGGTGGTTCTTGGCCATCGATATCTGGTCGCTGACGCTGGTGGGCTTGTAGACCTTGTCGTCGAGGCCCATTTCCTTGATGATGCTCTTGGTGAGTGAGCGGCTGTCGGCCTGGTCGTAGATGGTGAACGAGGGGTTGTAGCCTATGTGCTCGGCCTCCGAGCGCAGTATGCGGGCAAAGACCGAGTGGAAGGTCCCCATCTGCAGGTATCGGGCCCGCTCCTCGCCCACGAGGCGGGCTATGCGCTCCTTCATCTCGCGGGCCGCCTTGTTGGTAAAGGTCAGGGCCAGGATGTTCCAGGGCTTCAGCTCTTTCTCCTGTAGCAGGTAGGCAATTTTATAGGTCAGTACTCGTGTCTTTCCCGACCCTGCGCCCGCAATGACGAGCGAGGCGCCGTCGCAATACTCCACAGCCTCGCGCTGGGAGTGGTTGAGTTCGTCTAACAGCATAACTTTTATTCGGCCATGATAGAGATTACGGTTGAGATGTCGGCCACGTCGACGGTGCCGTCGCCGTTGACGTCGGCGCGGCCCGACGCTGACGCGTCGGGAATGGTGGCTCCAGAGGCCATGACGTCGATGATGGCGGAGATGTCGGCCACGTCGACGGCACCGTCGGCGTTGACGTCGCCCTTCAGCAGGTCGGGCTCTACGTTCATCGACATGGACTTCTTGACCTCGTCGGCACTGAGGGCATAGTTATAGATACGCACGTCCTGAAGGTTTCCCGTGAAGGTGGGGTCGGCATCGAACTGGCTGCGCCCAAGATAGTTCATTGCCGGACAGATGTCGCTGGGCCGCAGCGTGATGGCCGTGGTCGAGGCTGCCTCCTCGCCGTCGATGTAGATGGCGGTCCTGCCCTGCCCTATCGTTACGGCTACGTGTTTCCACTTACCAAGGGGCAGTGTGGGGCAGTCGAGCGTCTGCTCGTCGCCTTCGTCCTTGATGGCGAAGCGCATGTTGCCGCCGGCGTTCGACGTAAGGAACAGGTACTGCGACGTACCGTTGCCGAAGTCGAAGATGCGCTGCCACTGGGCCGAGGAGAGACTCTTCACCCATGCGCAGAAGGTCAGCTCGTCGTGGCTGGCCACCTCGTAAGGCAGTTGCAGGTAGCGCTTCGAACCGAAGATGAGTGCCTTGTAGGTGGAGTCGGCGGGGTTGAGGTCGGGGTTGCCGGCTGTGTACACCGCGTTTTCCCAGACGGCAGCGTCCATCACGTTCTCGGTGGTGTCGTTGAGCGTGTTGTTCATCGTCCAGCGGGCAATGAGCGACGGGGCATCGGTCGGGGCCGACTCCACCTGGTCGCTGGCTTCCGAGAGGTTGAGAGCCTGGTCGAGTGCCTTTACCTTATATATATAGTTGTGGCCGGGACGGCAGCTGTTGTCCACGAACCAGGCGTTCTTCACGTCGCGGGCAATGACGTTCCAACCTTCGTCCGAGCCGGCTTCGCTCCTGAAGATGTTATAGCCGCGAAGATCCTTGTCGGCGTTGGGCTGCCACGTCAGTCTTACTGATGCGCTCTGAGCCGTAGCCTTCAGTCCGGTGGGTGCGGCCGGGGCCTCTTTGTCGTAGTTGATGCCCGATGGCAGCAGCCGCCAC
Organism: uncultured Prevotellaceae bacterium; assembly: GCA_946644025.1. The sequence continues at coordinate 5,013 of CAMPCG010000098.1, forward strand.
ATCTGACGCTCGCGCAGGGCCGGGTCGGTCTGCAGTTCGTTGGTCTTCACCCTCACGCCATTGGATGACAAAGAGCTGGCCGTGGTGAGGTAGAGCGAGGTCTCGCGGTTGCGAATGTAGTAGAAGCCGTCGCCCGCATACTGCAGGTACCACTGCTCGTTGCTCGACGGCGTCGCGTTCTGTGAATATCCTAAGACGTTGGCTCCGTCGAGGGTGGAGAAGTTCTCTACGTTCATGCGCAGCTGGCTGTTGCTCACCGACTCGATGTCGAGGAAACTGTAGTCGCCGCTGGTGCGCCTGGGGTCGCTCCACTTGATGGTCCACTGCTGTTTGGTCGATTTTGGGAAACTGGTCTGCATACAGATGTTCTGTGCGGCCAGGACGTAGGTGCCCGTGGCCTTGTTCACGATGCGGTATACACCGTCGGTGACGGCCACGTGGGGAACGTCCTCGCCCCACTGTATATCTATCACGCGCTCGGCGTTGGTCTGCCCATTCTGATAGCCCGTGCCGCCGGGAATCTCCATGCTAAAGTCACGCAGCGGTCCCTGGGTGTCGTAGTAGACGTCGCGGCCCGTGCTGACAAAACGGTAGGTGGTGGTCTTGGCCTGTCGCTCGCTGCTGCCGATGAAGGCCTTCACGCGTCCATCGTCGTGACGGTAGATGGACGCCGCCGTCCAGTTAGCGCGATGCTCGCCGTAGGCCAGGCGCTCGCCGTGGCGCGATATGTCGCAGAACTCGCCCCGGGCACGGCTGTCGAAGCCCCACCAGATGCCTACCGTCATGCCATACTCCAGGCCTATCATGGCCTCGCCTACGTTGTGCATCTCGTCGGCATAGCCTGTCTTACCGTCGGCCTTCAGCTGCTGGTAGAAGGCGGCGAAAGTGTCGAAGCTGCCGGCCAGCTGATGGGTGTTGCCCCAGTCGTAGTAGTCCTTTCCCGTCTTGTACCAGTCCAGGGCTTTGTCGTTGTTCAGCGTGTTGCCGCCCACGATGGCAACGTCCTTCATGGTCTCGGCGTAGTCCTGGCGCAACTTCTTGGCCACCTCTACCTGTCGGGCCACGGTGGCCCCCTCCTCCGTCGTCCAGTAGTCGGGCTCGTTGTAGGGTGACACACCTATGATGGGGTGGGTCGTGTTCTTCTTCATCCACGCCACGTGGGCGTTAATCATGGCTGCCCAGTTGGTGGTGTTGCACACCTTGTTCTTCACGTAATAGTCCACTGAGCCGGCTTCCTGGTCGGCCGTGAGCACCAGCGGCAGTTCGGGCCCGCAGACGGTAGTGAAGAGGTTGCTGCGTTGGCGCAGATAATTGATTTGGTCGCTGCCCAGTGTACCGTCGCTGCTCAAGGCCTCGGTAGAGCGGTAGGCGGAACGGCCGATGCCCACATTCTCAAGTCCAATATGGCGCACGCCCTTTCGCAGGTTTTGCTCGTTGGGCCACGCCAGGTCGAGGCCCCAAGTGGGCTGATAGCGCGTTCCCTCACCGCTGACATTATAGAAGAGGGTCACGTCAGACTTTGCCTGAGGCTTAAGGTACATGCTCGAAGAGGAGCGTTCTTGGCACAGTGCCGGGAGTGCCGTCGCCACGATTATGGCGGAAAGGATAGTCTGGTTCATATTCTGAAACTATTTGTTTACATCAAATGGTATTGTCTGTCCGCCGAAAACGTTCTCCATGGTCACCAGTGCGGCTTCTTTCTTGCTGAGCTGACGGCTCCAGGCCACGCGCTGACCGCTGGCAGCACCCTCGCCCGTGTTCTCAAACTCCATGTAGCGGGCGGTCTGCTCGCGCTCTTTTTGCCAGTGATGCCATCCCTCGGGACGTATCTGCCCCGGCAGTGAGCAGTGCATGAAGAGCGTGTAGCCATAGTCGCGCCAGGGACGGCCCAGGTAGAGCTTCTCCACTTGGGGGGCGGCGGTGACGTTACACTCGTTGAACACATAGCCAAAGGCGGCATCCTTGGGCGTAGAGGCGGCGGTGATGTAGCTGTTGGCCTTGCAGTGGATGGTGCAATGCTCGAACCATGCCGTGGCAGGGCCGAAGATGAAGTCGGTAGTGCCCTCGATGTAGCAATCCTTGAAGAGCAGCCGCGTGTGAGCCACTCCGGTATAGACGGTGTCCTGATGGCCGAGGAAGCGACAGTTGACGAACTTTAGACGGTCGCCCTCGGTATGCAGGGCGACGGCCTGGCCCAGTCGGGCGGAGTTGTTCTCGATGGTGATGTTCTTCAGCGTGATGTCGTTGCCCTCAATCTTCAGCGTGTAGGTGCGGAAGGTGCCGATGCCCTTGGGACGCTCGGCAGTGCGAATGTTGGCGTGGTCGTCGTAGGTGATGATGGTCTGGTCGCGGTCCTCGCCACATATTTCTATATTAGACAGCCACGAGGGGATGATGAGCTTCTCCTTGTAGGTGCCCCGTTTCACGAAGATTACCTTGTGGTAGTCCATGAAGGCACGGCACACCTCGATGGCCTCGTCTACAGTGCGGAACTCGCCGGTTCCGTCGCGGGCCACAAAGAGGGTGTCGGGGTTGTCATACTTGTTGGCGGCGTAGGCCGTACACATGCCCATGCAAAGAGACAGCAGGACAAGATGCGAGATTCTGAAAAGGCGTGTCATAGTAAAGTTTTTTAACTAAGTTTATACTTTCGTTTTTTATCGCCGAAAGGTACGAAAATTATTCCAAACACCCTCTTTCCTTTAAGCTTTTTTAAGTCAAGTCCTTCCCTCCGCGGCTTTTAAATGCTCAAAACGCTGTCCTTTTTGTACACTATTTCGAGAGGAAATGAAAAATTGGACAATTATTCGACTGTGTGTGCCCACACACTAATTTCTGTCAAAAAAAAGTCAAAAATAATTTGGAGCTTACGTAAATATTCTTTACCTTTGCAGCGTTATCCTGAAAACAATCTTTTTACCTTAAAAGAACTAATACCTATTGAAGATAAAAGCGACCGGCTGTGAAGCTCGTCGCTTTTGTTATTTCCTGAAGCATCCGAGGCTTCTCCTCTCCAAAGGCTCCTCCACTCTAAATCCCCCTTCACCCAAAAGCCCCCCCAGGACCCCTCCCCCGGCCCTCCCCAAGGGGAGGGAGTAGTTTGACTTATCCTGTAATTTTTCAGCGGTGGTGGTATATACTCCCTCCCCTTGGGGAGGGCCGGGGGAGGGGTCTTGGGGGGCTTTGGGTGGAAGGGGCTTTGGGGTGGGCTGCCTATAGTTTCACTTTCTTCTTTGCCGGTTTGCTCTCGTTCTGCAGGCGGTCGAGTGCAGTGACCAGGTAGGTGTACTTATGGTTTCCGTTGATGTAGGGCAGCTGGTAGAACGTGTTCGTCGTGATGGCCACTATGTTAGAGGCGCTCTCCGTGCTCACCTTCTCTCCCTTTCTGAACTGGTAGACCACATACCTGGTGGCCACGTCGCCCCACTTCTTGGCTTTGGGTGCCTGCCAGAAGAGCACTGGGCCGTCGTCGGTCTGTATCTCCTTTACCTTCACGGGCTTGCCGGGAGCCTTCTTGTCGATGAAGGGCATGAGTGGCTGCAGAGCCGGGTGGCGCCAGTAGTTTTGGCGCAGTGTGGTGGCGTAGTTGCCCGTGTTGTCGACCGCAGCTTTGGCATACCACAGCACGGTACCCTTCACGTTCTTCGTCTCCATGTACAGCTGTCGCTTTGCCCATTGCTGGTTGCGCCGGGGCTCCTGCGGGTCGGGATTCTTCACCGTGCGCTCAATGTCCTCGCCGATGTAGAGGGGGCGAGCTCCGCAGTAGTGGTCCCACCAGCGGATGAGCGTGGCATAGTCGGCAGCCTTGTGGCCTATCTCCCAATAGAGCTGCGGCACACAGTAGTCCAGCCAACCGTTGTTCACCCACAGCAGCACGTCGGCATAAAGGTCGTCGTAGTTCTGGAGGCCGTTGGTCTCGCTGCCTATGTCGGAGGAGCGCTTGTTGCGATAGATGCCGAAGGGCGAGATGCCCACCTTCACCCAAGGCTTGGCCTGGTGTACCGTCTCATACATCTGCTTGACGAACATGCTCACGTTGTGTCGGCGCCAGTCTCCACGGTCGGCTATTCCGCCACCATAGAGGCGATGCTCGGCGGCGTCGGGAATGTTCATTCCTGCCACGGGGTAGGGATAGAAGTAGTCGTCGATATG
>CAMPCG010000099.1 GCA_946644025.1 uncultured Prevotellaceae bacterium
TGCAGCAGATTGACGAGCGCGGCTACGCCCGCAAGTACGCCATGGACGGCCGCCCCATCACGAAGGTGGGCCTGTCCTTCTCCCGCGAAGAAAGGAACATCACCGAGTGGAAGAGCCGCGAGGAGACCGCGTAGGGTGGGGAAGGATGCCTGGCAGGGAAATGAGTAGTTAAACTTTGCGTAAATGTTTGGCCATGTCAATATTTCTCACTACTTTTGCCGCGCATTGGCGCATACGCCAAATTAAGAATTGATGTATCCTACCCGTAAATTGTAAATAAGACTGATGTTTGAGAATTTCCGTTTCGAGAGTCCGGAATACCTGTGGTGGCTCGTTGCTGTGGCCGTGCTGGCCTTGGTGCGTTTCATCACTTATTTCAATCAGCGCAAGCGGCTGAAGAAGTTCGGCGACCCTGAACTGATTCGCCAGCTCATGCCCGACGTGTCGCGCTGGCGTCCGTTTTTCAAGTTTTGCCTGTTAGAGCTGGCCTTGGTGTTCATCATTATCATGCTTGCCCGGCCTCAGGAGGCCGGCAGCATCAGCAGTGAGGAGCGCCAGGGCATAGAGACCGTCATCTGTATGGATGTGAGTAACTCCATGCTGGCCCAGGACGTCAGTCCCGACCGTCTGCGCCGTGCCAAGATGATGATAGAGAACATGATAGAGCGGTTCAGCAACGACAAGATTGGCATCATCGTCTTTGCCGGCGATGCTTTCCTGCAGATGCCCATCACGAGCGACTACGTTTCGGCGAAGATGTTTCTCAGCAGCATCGACCCGTCGATGATTCGCAATCAGGGCACCGACATCGCTGCTGCCATCAACATGGCCAACCAGTGCTTCACCCAGCAGGAGGAGGTGGGCAAGGCCATCATCGTCATCACCGATGGCGAGGACCACGAGGGCGGTGCCCTTGAGGCTGCCCAGGGTGCCAAGGAGAGCGGCCGCAGTGTCTACGTGCTCGGCATCGGCTCTACCAAGGGGTCGCCCATACCCAGCCCCGACGGCCGCGGCTTCATGACCGACAACCACGGCGAGACGGTCATGTCGAGGCTCAACGAGCAGATGTGCGTCGACATTGCCAAGGCCGGTGGTGGCGCCTTCATACACGTGGAGAACAACAGCAGCGCGCAGCGGCAGTTGGAAGAGGAACTGGACAAGCTGCAGAAAGGCGAGACCACCATCTACAGTGACTACGAAGACCATTTCCAGGTGTTCGGCATTGTCGCCCTGCTGCTTATCATCCTCGAGATATGCATCCTCGACCGAAAGAACCCGTTATTTAAGAACATCAAACTCTTCAAGAAATGATACGCTCAGTTTTGCTTGTTATTGTTTTCACGTTGTTCGCCGGTGCAGTGCAAGCCGACAACCGACAGGCACGCAAGTATATACGTCAGGGCAATAGCCTCTACCGTCAGGGAAAGCAGCACGAGGCCACCGTTGCCTACTTCAAGGCAGTCGCTGCCGACAGCACCGACGCGCGGGCTCAGTATAACCTGGCCACGTCGATGTTTCCCGAGAATTGGAAAATGGTGCAGAAGGAACAGACCGACACCATGGTGCAGACCCTCATCAAGGCTGCGGAGCTGGAGCAGAACCCCATGCGGCGTTCGAAAGCCTTCCACAACGTGGGAACCCTGTTTCAGAACGCCAAAGAGTTCAAGATGGCCATCGAAGCCTACAAGAACGCGCTGCGCAGCAACCCTGCCGACGACGAGAGCCGCTATAACCTCGTGCTCTGTCAGCGCCAGCTGAAGAACGACAGCACCGGACAGAATCAGCAGCAGCAAAATCAGCAGCAGCAACAGCAAGAGCAGGAGAAACAGCAGCAGGAGCAGCAACAGCAGCAACAAAAGCAGGAGCAGCAACAGCAGCAGGAGCCGCCCATGAGCAAGGAGAATGCCGAACAGCTGCTCAACGCCGCCATGCAGGAAGAGAAGAAGACGCAGGAGAAGATGCAGCAGATGCAGCAGGGACAGCGTCGGCAGATAGAGAAAAACTGGTAAAAGATAAACACTAAGATTATTATGAAGACAAGACTATTCTTAGCAGCCGTAATGGCGTTGACTACCGCCACGGCCACCGCACAAAGTGAGTTATACCCCAAGCATTTCGACCTGGAGCAGGTGACGCTGCTCGACGGTCCGATGAAGCGGGCCATGGACCTGAACATCCGGATGCTCCTGCAGTATGACACCGACCGTCTGCTCACGCCTTTCGTGCGCCAGTCGGGCCTGGCCGCCACCACCGACCAGTCGTCTCCTTACTACCAGTGGCTCACTAAGCACCCCAACTTCAAGAACTGGGGCGGCGATGCCGGCTTTGACCTCAGCGGTCATGTGGGCGGTCACTACCTCTCGGCCCTCGCCTTGGCCTACGCTGCCTGTCACGATGAGGCCCTGCGCGCGCAGCTCAAGGAGCGGCTCGACTATATGCTCCAGGTGATGAAGGACTGTCAGGACGCCTACGACCAGAGCACCGAGGGACTCTACGGCTTCATCGGCGGACAGCCCATCAACGACTCCTGGAAAGCCTTGTACAAGGGCGACCTGTCTAAGATTCAGGGCAACTGGGGATGGGTGCCCTTCTACGTGCAGCACAAGATTCTCGCCGGACTGCGCGATGCCTACCTCTACGGCAACAGCCCCGTGGCCAAGGAACTGTTCCGCAAGCTGGCCGACTGGAGCGTCAACCTGGTGAGCAACGTGAGCGACAGCGCCTTCGAGAGCTTCCTCAACTGCGAGCACGGCGGCATGAACGAGTCGCTGCTCGACGCCTATCAGCTCTTCGGCGACCAGAAATACCTCACCGCCGCCAAGAAGTTCACCCACAAGGCCATGCTCAACGGTATGCAGACGCTCAGCACCACCTTCCTCGACGGCAAGCACGCCAACACCCAGGTGCCCAAGTACATCGGCATGGAGCGCATCTATGAAGAGGATGCCACGGCATCGGCCTACAAGAAAGCCGCCGAGAACTTCTGGCAGGACGTGGCCCAGAACCGCACCGTCTGCATAGGCGGCAACTCGGTGGGCGAGCACTTCCTGGCCAAGGCCAATGCCAACCGATACATTGACCAGCTGGACGGCCCCGAGTCGTGTAACTCTAACAACATGCTGAAGTTCTCGGAGATGCTCTTCGACCGCACCACCGACGCCAAGTACGTCGACTTCTACGAGGGCACGATGTGGAACCACATCCTTTCCACCCAAGACCCCACGACCGGCGGCTACGTCTACTTCACCACCTTGCGTCCGCAGGGCTACCGCATCTACTCGCAGGTGAACCAGGGCATGTGGTGCTGCGTGGGAACGGGCATGGAGAACCACTCCAAGTATGGCCATTTCATCTACACCCACGATGGCGCCTCCACGCTCTACGTCAACCTCTTCACCCCGTCGCGTCTCTTGAGTGACGATTTTGCCGTCACCCAGCAGACGCTCTTCCCCAACATCAACCCCGCTGCCTCCAACATCCCCACGTCTCAGACGGCCACCACCGAGATTACCGTCGAGAAGGCCGGCACCTACACCATCGCCCTGCGCCATCCGTCGTGGGCCGGCAAGGAATATGCCGTGATGGTCAACGGTACTGCCGTCAACCAGGCCGTCACCCAGGGCGTGGCCAGCTACGTGAACATCAACCGCACGTGGAGCGTGGGCGACAAGATTACAGTCTGGCTGCCTATGGAGCTACGCTACGAGGAGTGCCCGAGCTACACCGACTACATCGCCTTTAAGTTCGGCCCCATCCTTCTCGGCGCTCAGACCTCGAAGGACTACGAGATAGACTACTCTGTCGTCGGCCCCATTCCCGACTATGACATCTCCTACCTGCCCACCGAGACGCTGCAGAACGAATATGGCGGCGAGGGCCGCATGGATCATGCTCCCGGCAGCCGCGCCACGTCGAAGAGCCTCATCGACGCCCCCATGCTCATCGGCAATCGTGCCGACGTGCTCAGTCGCATAGAGCCGATTGTGGGCGACAACCTCAGCTTCAGCATCGACGTGTCGCGTCCCGACGTGACGTCCTATAAGTGGAAGGCCCTCAAGCTCGTGCCCTTCTACCAGATTCACCATGCCCGCTATATGTGCTATTGGTATCAGCAGACGGCCGAGAACTTCGCCGCCAGCGACATGGCCAAGACCGAGGCCGAGCGCGAGGCACTGGCCGTGCGCACCCTCGACTTCGTGGCTCCCGGCGAACAGCAGAGCGAGGCCGGACACGCCGCCCAGCACAGCAGCGACTCCTCCACCGGACTCTACAACAGCGAGCGCTACCGCGACGCTCGCGCCAACGGCTTCATCCAGTACACATTATATAATAATAGTGGTGTGGACACGAACCTCAGCATCATGTTCCGCTTCAACCTGGCCGACCGCGGCCGCAAGGCTACGCTCACCGTCGACGGCGTGAAGCTGGCCGACATCACCATACCCACGTCGTTCAAGGGCAGCGACCAGAACGGATTCTACAACGTGGAGTATGCCATTCCTGCCGAGCTGGCCAAGGGCAAGACGCAGTTCGTCGTCCGCCTCACGGCCAGCAGCACGACCCTCTGTCCCGGCGTCTACTACGTGCGGCTGATGAGCGACTACAATGCCGAGGCCAACGCCTACCAGTTTCGCTGCACCGACTGGACAACGGGCGATGCCAACCGCGTGGCTGCCAGCCGCTTCACCTACGACACCGAGAAGAACACCCTGACCGTAAACGCCGGTACGGGGGCCAACAACGTGGCGCTGACGATGAAGTGGCAGGAACTGGACTACGACATCTCGAAAGACCAGATTTACCTTGTCGTGCGCGGCACGAACCTCAAGACCACCAGCGGCGCCAGCTACCTGTGGTGGCTCAACGGCACCAACCGCGGCTCGCAGGTGGCTCCCGCCAATGTGAACGTCACCACGCTGGACGGGGAGCAGCAGCAGGTCATAGCCTTCAACATGAAGACCAGCGGCCTCTACGATAACTTCACCCAGGAGCGTAACAGCGTGTGCATGGGCCAGACCATCTTCGGCCTGACCTCTACCACCGGCACAAGCACCATACACGACATCAACTTCGTGGCCGACGTGTCCGACTATCTGTCCATGACGACCGGCATCAACACCCTCGTGCAGCCCGCCACCGACGGCAGCGCTTACACCCTTGATGGCCGAAAGGTGCAGCGGCACAATGCCGGCATGGGCCATCGGATAGCCATCACGAATGGTAAAAAACAAGTCTGGTAATCCCGGCGTATTATGGAAAACAAAGCCGAACTGAAACTGCTGCGCCCGCGCAGCCTCGCCGCCGTCATCACCGACGGCTATCGCCTCTACATAGCCACATTTCGCACCCTGTTCCGCTCTTCCTGGCCGGTGGCCATTGTCTATGCCCTGGCCTTTGCCCTCTTCATGGGCGATGTGGTCAACAACGTCATTCCCCTGCAGATAAGCCTGGCCAGTGCGGGCGCGTCGGCCGTGCCCTCCGCCCTCATCTTTTCCTCCGTCCTCGCCCTGTTCTACGTCTTGGCCATCTATCTTTTGGCAGCCCAGGCGCTGAGGGTCTTCCGCGAGCATAAGTCCACCGACGACGTCACCCGTCCCCTCAAGTGGTACGGGCGGCTGTGCCTGCCGTGCTTCCTCCGCCTGCTTGTCGTGGCCTTGTGGATGCTCTTGCTGGGCATCGTCATCAACGTGCTCTTCGCCGCCGTCATCATGGGCATCCTCTCGCTCGGCGTGGTGGGCAGCATCGGCAAGTCGGTAGCCTCGCTGGTGTTGCTCTTCGTCCTCGTGGCTATTGCCATCGCTCTCGTCGTGCCCCTTTACTACACCGTTATGCGGGCGCTGCTCGCCGACGGCAAGGTGAAGCTGGCCCCGCCGGTGCGTGGCTACAGCCGCGGACTGCGCCACTGGGGGCTGCTCTTCGCCACCCTCTTCGTGGTCTGCCTCTTCACCGGCCTGCTCTCGCTCGTGTGCGAACTGCCCGCCGTCATCATGGCCGCAGCTAACACCCTGGCCTATGTGGGGCTGGCAACGGGCGACCCGCTCGGTATGCCCGAGAGCATGGTGCCCCTCACATACATCGTGTTCTTCCTCGCCGGGTTCATCCAGGCCTACGTACACCTCTCCTCACTCTATCCCCTCTACTATGCCTACGGCTCCATTGAGCAGCAGGAGGCAGAACGTAAGACGATGCTTATCTCCTCAACTCCTTACTCCTCAACTCCTCAGTCATGAAACGCATACTCTTCATAGACCGTGACGGTACCCTTGTAGAGGAGCCTCACGACGAGCAGGTTGACGCCCTTGAGAAGGTGCGCTTCAAGCCCGGCGTGTTTCGCTGGCTGGCCTTTTTGCGCGAGAAGACCGACTTCCTCTTTGTCATGGTGAGCAACCAGGACGGCCTGGGCACGCCCTCCTTCCCCGAGGACACCTTCTGGCCCGCCCATAACTTCATCCTCGAGACCCTGCGCGGCGAGGGCATCACCTTCGACGACATACTCATAGACCCCCACTTCCCCGAGGACAACGCCCCCACCCGCAAGCCCCAGACGGGACTCGTACGTAAATATATTGACGACCCCGACGTGGACATCCAAGGCAGCTACGTCATCGGCGACCGCGAGACCGACCGACTCTTTGCCCAGAACATCGGCTGCAAGGCACTCATATTAGGCCAGCCAGACTTCTCGATTTCCTCGCCTCTGACATGGCAGCAAGTGGCCGAGACCATCTATGCCGGCGAGCGAAACGCCGCTTACCGCCGTGTGACGAAGGAGACCGACATCGACGTGCGCCTGACCCTCGACGGCAGTGGACAGGCCGACATACAGACGGGCCTCGGGTTCTTCGACCACATGCTCGAACAGATTGCCCGTCACGGTCAGATAGATCTCTTCATACATACCAAGGGCGACCTGCATGTGGACGAGCACCACACCATCGAAGACACTGCCTTGGCCCTGGGCGAGTGTCTGCTCAAGGCCCTGGGCGACAAGCGCGGCATCGAGCGTTATGGCTTCTCACTGCCCATGGACGACTGCCATGCCCACGTCTGCCTCGACTTCGGCGGACGTCCCTGGCTCATTTGGAAGACCGAGTTCCACCGTGAGCGCATCGGCGATGTGCCCACCGAGATGTTCTTCCATTTCTTCAAGAGCCTCAGCGATGCTGCCCGCATGAATCTCTACATAGAGGCCGAGGGCGACAACGAGCACCACAAGGCCGAAGCCATCTTCAAGGCTTTGGCGCGTGCACTCAGGGCCGCCGTGCGACGCGATGTCTACCACTATCAGCTGCCCTCGACAAAAGGAGTGCTTTGAAAATAATCAAGAGAAGGGGCGTTATCTCGTTATATCGAAATATCGTTAACTCGTTATGTCGTTATATCGATATGTCGTTATATCGTTATATCGATATTTCGTTATATCGATATTTCGATATTTCGATATTTCGATATCTCGATATCTCGATATAACGACATAACGACATAACGACATCGCGTCGATTCGTAATTTACTCATACTCCGTTTTGTCGTCTATTCCTGCTTCGGCCAGGGCTTCGCGCCGCTCCACGCATGTGCCGCAGCGCCCGCAGTGACGGTCGCCGCCCTTGTAGCACGACCACGTGCGGCTGTAGTCTATTCCCAGTTCTTTTCCTCGACGCGCAATGTCGGCCTTCGTCCAGTTGGTATAGGGCGAGACGAGGCGCACACCGGCGTAGGTGCCGGCCTGTGCGGCGCGGTCGAAAGCCTCGACAAACTCCGGCCGGCAGTCGGGGTAGATGTCATGGTCGCCGCCGTGGTTGGCCATCATCACTGCCTTCAGTCCCCGGCTCTCGGCCATGCCCACAGCCACACTGAGCATGATGCCGTTGCGGAAGGGCACGACCGTGCTCTTCATATTGTCGTCGGCATAACTGCCCTCGGGAATGTCGTCGCCGCCCTGCAGCAGCGAGCTCTCAAAATACTCGGCCATGAAATGCAGGGGAATAACCAGGTGCTCTATGCCGAGCTTCTGGCAGTGCTCGCGGGCAAAGGCTATCTCGCGGGCGTTGTGCTTCGAACCGTAGTCGAACGAAATGGCCAGGGCAATGCGCTCCTGGCAGTCGTAGAGCAGCGTCGTGCTGTCCATGCCGCCGCTATATATCAGAATAGAATCTTTCATTGCTTTAACTTTTAACTCCTAACTCCTAACTCCTAACTCTTAACTCCTAACTCTTAACTCTTAACTCCTAACTCCTAACTCTTAACTCTTAACTCTTAACTCTTAACTCATCACTTCCCCCTATATTTCCCCTCCTCTTTGTCGTCGAGCATGGAGAGGTAGCTCTGGTATCGGCTGGCAGCGATGAGGTGCTGCTCGAGGGCCTGGAGCACGGCGCATCCCGGCTCGTGGGTGTGGGTGCAGTTGCTGAAGTGGCAGCCCTGCGAGTAGTGATATATCTCGCGGAAGTAGCTGGTCAGCTCCTCGCGCTCCATGTCGAAGGAGCCGAAGCCCTTCACCCCCGGCGTGTCGATGAGGAAGGAGGGGTGAGGGTTGAGCGTCGAGGGTTGTGAGGGCAGCGGTATCATCTCCGAGAAGGTGGTGGTGTGCATCCCTTTCTCCCAGGTGTCGCTTATCTCTGCCGTCCGCAGGTTGACGCCGGGCACCAGTCGGTTGATGAGCGTCGACTTTCCCACGCCGCTGTTGCCGCTGAGCAGCGTGATCTTGCCCTCCAGCAGTGGGCGCAGCTCCTCCACACCGCTGCCCGTCTGTGCCGACACCTGCCGGCACTCATAGCCCACGGTTTCGTAGAGCGTCACCATCATCTGCTGAAAGCGCAACTCGTCGGGCGTGAGCAGGTCGGTCTTGTTGAACACCAGCACCACGGGCACGCGGTAGGCTTCTGCCGAGGCCAGGAAACGGTCGATGAACGTGGTGCTCGTCTCCGGACGGCTCACGGTGACGATGAGCAGCGCCAGGTCCACGTTGGCGGCCAGTATGTGGCTCTGCTTCGAGAGATTCTGCGACTTGCGGATGATGTAGTTGCGGCGGTCCTCGATGCCGGTTATCCAGCCGAACTGCTCCTCTCCCTTCCCTCCTC
>CAMPCG010000100.1 GCA_946644025.1 uncultured Prevotellaceae bacterium
TGCGCATTGTTTTTTACGTTGTATGCTCATGTTCGTACTTTTTAAAGTAGACTCAATGTGTCTACTTTTGCGAGACATTCCTTGCCGCCCATATTTCGAGGGAGTTGATGATGTTCTGCCAGAGGACGTAGCAGCCAGCGCCGATGGAGGCCACGGGCGAAAGATACATGTAGGAGACCCAGATGCTCAGTCCGGTGTTTTTCTGGAACAGTGCCTGTCCAGCGTTGATTTCTTCTCCCAGGCGTCGGCCAATGGCCCGGCCTATGACGAACTGCAGGGCGCAGAGCAGCAGCGTGGCCAGCGCAATGGCCGAGAGCAGCGCGGCGGTGGCCTCGCTGTGTACGATGTTCTTCACGGTGATGCCCGTTGTGATGGCCAGCGACACTGCCCAGGTGTAGAAGCTCAGGTTGGGCATGGAGGCGATGCGGCGTGCCAGCAGGGGCAGGCGGTGCTGCACGAGCCACCCCAATGCGAGGGGAAGGAGCAGGACCACGGCCACCTTATAGAGTATGATGAGAAAGGCGGAGAGAAAGTCGGTGTGTACGGTCTGCTCGAGCAGTGGGAACACCAGCGGTATGAGCAGTGCCGAGATGAAGGCCGAGAGCAGCGTGTAGGTGGTCATGGTGGAGATGTTGCCGCCCAGCTTGCCCACCACCACGGGAGCCGCCGCGGCCGAAGGGCCGATGATGCAGGTGAGGAGCGACTCGAAGAGCAGCTTTAGGAACGGGGATGGGACGCCGGGGGGCAGCGGGGATTGCAAATCCCCGTTAAGAGACGGGACGCTGGGGGCGTCTGCTCCTGCCCACCAACAAGCGGCCGTCGCCACGCCCACGAGCAGCAGCTGGGCCACGAGTATGCCGACGTGCCACCGGTGGGGCAGCATCTGACGGAAGTCTACCTTACAGAAGGTGATGAACAATGTGAGAAAGACAAAGAGCGGCAGCAGGAAGTCGAACACGGGAGCCAGCGCTGTTCCGGGACCGTCGAGGGCCGGCACGAAATGGAACAGCAGATAGGCCGCCGTGCCCACGGCAATGGCTACCGGCAGCGTCCAGTCCTTCAGGAAACGCATGATGTGCATGGATGCAAAAATAGGAATAAATTGGGAACTGGCCAAGAAATGTTGGCGATAAATTCTTTCGTTTTCAGGAAAATATGTAATTTTGCGCGCAGATTGCGAGAAAACTTACTGTTATGATTGAGATTACGAATCTTAGGAAGTCGTTTGGCGAGACGTTGGCCTGCGATATTGAGCATTTTACGGTTGGCGACGGCGAGGTGCTGGGCCTTGTGGGTAACAATGGTGCTGGCAAGACGACGCTCTTCCGCCTGATGCTCGACCTGCTGAAGCCCGACGAGGGGCAGGTCAGCCTGGACGGCATCAATCCTTCTGAGAGCGAGGCGTGGAAGCAGACCACGGCCGCCTTCATCGACGAGGGCTTCCTCATCGACTTCCTCACGCCCGAGGAGTATTTTGCGTTTATCGGGAAGATTAGCGGGCTGCCGCAGTCTGTCGTCGACGAGCGTCTGCAGCCGCTGGAACACTTCACTGGCGGCGAGGTGCTGGGGCAGAAGAAGCTCATACGCAACCTCTCGGCCGGCAACAAACAGAAGGTGGGCATCATGGCCGCACTGCTGCAACGTCCGCGTCTGCTGGTGCTCGACGAACCGTTCAACTTCCTCGACCCTACGAGCCAGGTGACGCTCAAACACACGCTCACCGGCTATGCCGCCGAGACGGGCGCCACGATACTCGTGAGCAGTCACAACCTGCAACACACCGTCGACATCTCCACCCGCATAGTCCTGCTGGAGAAGGGACGGATAATACGCGACCTGGCTAACGCGGACGCCTCGGCACGTACAGAACTGGCCGACTATTTCGGACAGTGACGGGCGGACGGCGAGTTTCACTGTTTGGGGCTGAGGGGCCCGTCGCTGACACGTCGGGAATGGTGGCGGAGTATCTTCATGTAGTCGTCGTAGGAGATGTGGCGTCCGCCCATTGAGACGAAGAGCGGCGTCTCGAACTGGCAGTCGATGAAGTGTGCGCCGGCGGCCTCCAAGGCTCTTGCCAGCATGATGAGGGCCAGTTTCGAGGCGTTGGGTACGAGCGAGAACATGCTCTCGCCGAAGAAGGCGTTGCACAGCGTGACGCCGTAGAGTCCGCCGACGAGCCGGCGGTCTTCATGCTCTGTAGGCTCCCACACCTCTACGCTGGCGGCATAGCCCATGCGGTGGAGCTGGGTATAGGCCCGGATAATGTCGGGTCCGAGCCAGGCACCGCTCTCGTCGTTGCGGCCCTGGGCGGTGGAGCAGCCGCTGATGACGCCGTCGAAGTCCTGGTTTACGGTCACCACGTATTTCTGCTGGCGCAGCAGCTGGCGCATGGAGTGGCTGACGTGAATCTCGGCGGGGAAGATGACGTAACGGTCGAGCGGGCAGTACCAGTGTGGCTCGCTCTCCATGCTGAAGGCATACCAAGGGAAGAAGCCGTGGCTGTAGGCCAGCAGCAGACGCTCGGGCGAGAGGTCGCCGCCGACGGCCACCAGCCCGTCGTCCTCGCCCCAGCGCGGATTGGGGAACCACAAGTCTTCGTCAAGTTGCCAAACCATTGCTGTTTAAATATTATCCTTTTACTTGGCGGTGGCGGCCTCGCAGGCCGCACAATAAACGAAAAGCATTATGACGTTCACTATGCTACTTGCTGATTTTGCTTTTTGTCAGTTTGCCGTTGTCGGCGGCAATGGTGACGGCCCCGCCATTCTTAAGTTCTCCGAAGAGTATTTCGCGCATGAGCAGAGGCTTGAGCTGACGCGCGATGACGCGGTCCATCTCTCGTGCGCCGTACTCCGGGGTAAAGCCCTCGTTGAGCAGTAGTTCGAAGGCTTTTGGCGTGAGCGTCATCTTCACCTGTCTGGCGTCGAGCTTTGTGTCCAGCTCGCGCAGTTTCTTCTTCAGTATGAGCGTGGCCATCTGCTTGTCCATGTCGCGGAAGACGACGGCCCCCGAGAGTCGGTTGATGAACTCTGGCCTGAAGGTCTTCTTCACCTGCCGCATCATGGCCTCGCCTCGGCTGACGCTGCTGCCAAACCCGATGCTGCCCTGCGATGCATACTGTGCCCCAGCGTTGGAGGTCATGATGAGCACCACGTTGCGGAAGTCGGCCTTGTGGCCCTTGTTGTCGGTCAGCCGGGCGTAGTCCATGACCTGCAGCAGTATGTTGTAGATGTCCTGATGGGCCTTCTCTATCTCGTCGAGCAGCAGCACGCAGTTGGGCGTCTTGCGTATGGCGTCGGTCAGCAGTCCGCCGTCCTCGTAGCCCACGTATCCTGCTGGCGAGCCAATGAGCTTTGCCACGGTGTGCTTCTCGGTGTATTCGCTCATGTCGAATCGCAGCAGGCTGATGCCCAGCTCGCGGGCCAGCACTCGTGCCACCTCGGTCTTTCCCACCCCTGTGGGGCCTACGAATAGCAGCGATGCCAGTGGCTTGCCGTCGTCGAGCAGTCCGGCCCTGGACATCTGCACCGCCTCCACCACCTGTCGTATGGCCTCGTCCTGTCCGTATATCTGGGCCAGCAAGCGCTCTGCCAGCGTCTCCAGCTGCTGGTAGTCGTTCTCCTGTGCCACGGCCAGGGCGTCGACCTTGCAGGTCTTTGCCAGGACTTCGGCGATGTCTGTGGGGGTGATGAGGGGGGAGTGGGGGGAGTGGGTGTTGTGGGTGGAGTGGGTGTTGTGGGCTTCGTGGTCTATTTCCTTGGCGGCTCCCGCCTCGTCTATCAGGTCGATGGCCTTGTCGGGCAGGAAGCGGTCGTTGACGTGCTTGGCGCTGGCCTCCACGGCGAAGTCTACGGCCTTGTCGGCGTACTTCACGTGGTGGAACTCCTCGTACCGGGGCTGCAGCTGGCGCAGTATGTTCTTCGCCTCGTCTATGGTGGGCTCGGCAATGTCAATCTGCTGGAATCGGCGGATCATGCCCTTCGAGCGTGTCAGGTGTCGGTTGAACTCCTCGTAGGTGGTAGAGCCGATGAAGCGTATGTCGCCGGCCTCCAGGTAGGGTTTCAGCATGTTGGCGGCGTCCATGGCCCCTTCGCCCGTGGCTCCGGCCCCGACGAGGGTGTGAATCTCGTCGATGTAGACAATGTTCCTTGCCGAGCGCTTCATGCTCTCGGCCTGTATGCCGTCCATGATTTGCTTGATGCGGTTCTCGAAGTCGCCGCGGTATTGCGTTCCTGCGAGCAGCGTTCCCATGTCGAGCTGGTATATGCGGCTGCCCTTGAGCTTTTCGGGCACCCTTCCCTCTTCTATCATTCGCGCCAGCCCCCATACAAGTGCCGTCTTTCCCACGCCTGGCTCGCCCACGTGCAGCGGGTTGTTCTTGTCGCGTCGGCACAGCACTTGCATGGTGCGTTTCAGCTCCTGGTCACGTCCGATGAGCGGGTTCTGCTTCTCGTAGCAGTCGTTCATGCAGGTGACGAGGTGTCTCCACGCCTCGTCGGGCAGGAACTCTTCGTCCTGTTCTTCCATATTGTCGGCCGTCTCGAAGGCGCTGATTAGCTGGCTCAGGAACTGTCCCTCGTTGTCACCCAGTGCTTTCTTCATCAGGTAGCAGGCCCAGGAGTCTTCCAGGTTCAGTATGCCCATCACCAGCTGGGGGATGTCCACGGCGGTGGCGCTGCTGCTCTCCACTTGGTTGTAGGCGTAGGCTAAAACCTGTTCCAACTGTTCCGATATATCGGGCTCGCTCTCCTCATCTTCCTCTACCTCGGGCATTCTCTCCCATTGCGCCATCGCTTGGTACAGTCTGTTACACAGGAGGTCGGGACGTGTAAAATCGAAAATCACGCCGGCGAAGATGTGGTTGCGCATGATGGCCAGCAGCAGGTGTTCCGGCGTGACGAACTCGGTCCTGTCCTTCATACTGTATTCCATAGCCATGTGCAGCACTATGGATGCACGTTCGGTCTGTCTTATCATCCTTTGCTTTACTTATCTTCGGGTTCAACTTTTAGTCGCAGGGGGTAGTTCTCCTCTCGTGCCATGATAGTGGCCTTGTTGGCTTTCGATAGGGCGATGTCGTAGGTGTAGATGCCCACGACGGCCTTGTCGGAGTGGTGTATCTTCAGCATGAGTGCGTTGGCGTCCTCCTCGCTTTTGAAGAACACCTTTATCAACACTGAAACGACGAACTCCATCGGTGTGAAGTCGTCGTTGTAGATGATTACCTTGTATCTTCGCGGCTCGCTCAGGTTGGTGCGTTGCCGCTCTTTTATCAGTGACTGTTCTTTTGCCATAAGGTGGGGGAATTAATCTTTGAACACGATTTCCTGGAACCCGAGCAGTCGCCACGAGCGCTCGCCGGTGCCGCGATAGTAGACGTAGGCCTGGTAGCGGTTCTCGGTCTGGAAGAAGGAGCCCTCCTCGGGCAGCGGGTGCGTGGTGCCGTCGTAGTCCTCGAGCATCAGCATGTAGTTGTAGTAGCCCAGCTTCTGCAGCACGGTGGCGTTGTAGGTCTTCGTCTGCTCGTCGTACTCCATGACATACTGGCTGGGGTCTTCTGTGGCCCATCGTCCGGCTATGACGACGTTGGCGTCGGCATACTCCCTTTGGGGCAGCAGCTGGTAGTGTACGTAGACATAGTCCGACGTCCGGTCTATCTCGTAGTTGTCGCTGTTGCGTTGCAGGGCAGCTCCGTCGGCATCCTCGTCGTAGACGTAGCTGCGTCGCTCCTCCACGGGCAGGGGCCATACGTGCCATGTGCGCGACGACTCGTCCCACCGGGTGATGTCGAGACCCATGGTGGGGTGTGAGGGGTCGAGCACCTCAAACTTGTGGTACTCGTTGCCGGCGTCGAAGATGAGCCCTTTGTTGTGCTCCCATCGCAGCCCCTCGGCCGTGGTGAAGTCCTGCGGCGGGTTCTCCTTCTGGTTGTCTTCGCGTCCGTTCTGCTGCACGAACACCTGCAGCTGGTCGTCGGGCCGCGTGACGCGCACGGAATTGTAGTTCACCGTGAGGGCCACCTGCTGGTAGCGTCCGTTCAGCTGCAGGTCGGTGTTTGTCGTCACGCCGAGTCCCACGCTCATCAGCGGCTCTACCACGCGCAGCTCTATGATGATGACGTCCTGCTGCTCGTCGTCGTCGGTGATGTAGAGCCGGTAGTTGCCGCTCAACTTGGGGCTGCAGTTCCTGTTGGGGAACTGCAGTCGGTAGTGTGTGTAGAGCGTGGTGGTGTTCACCGAGTTGTCATAGTCCTCGATGGGCACCCCGTTGAATCCTCGCAGCCAGTCGTTCTCGAAGAGTCCCTCGGTGGGCGTCCAGTCGGGGTTGCAGGGCTCCAGTCGGTAGGTGTAGCGGTGGTATTTGTGCGAGAGCTCGTCGAAGCCTATGGTGAGCACGTCGCCGCTGCCCAGCTGCAGCACGGGCAGGTCTTCGAAGTCGTTGTTCTTGACCACCTGCAGCCCCTTCACCGTGGGCGAGAGCACCTGGTGCCAGGCCTGTGCAGTGATAAGTGATAAGTGATAAGTGATAAGTATCGCTATCACACACTTTACCTTCCGAAGAGCAGATTTAACCAAAGTTTCAAAACTAACCATACTTGTCACTTATAGCATTTAATTGGCGGTGGCGGCCTCGCAGGCCGCACAATAAACGAAAAGAATGACGGTGTTTACTATACACTTATCACTTATCACTTATCACTTATCACTTATCACTTATCACTTATCACTTATTACTTATCACTTATCGCTTATCACTTATCGTTTATCCCTCCTTGAAGAGGTCCTTGATGCCACCTATGCTGCCGAGCAGGTTGGTGGCCTCGTAGGGCAGGTAGACGGTCTTGGTCTTGTCGCCCTGAGCCAGTTCCTGCATCATCTGTATGTACTTCTGGGCCAAGAGGTAGTTGGCGGGGTTGGTCGACTTTCCTACTGCCTCGGTAATCAGTTCTATGGCCTTTGCCTCGGCCTCTGCCTTGCGTATGCGGGCCTGAGCCTCTCCCTCTGCGTGGAGTATGGCCTGCTGCTTGGCAGCCTCTGCCTTGTTGACGATGGCGGTCTTCTCGCCCTCCGATGCCAGTATCTCGGCGGCCTTCTCTCCTTCCGATGTCAGTATCTGTGCACGCTTGTTTCGCTCGGCCTGCATCTGCTTCTCCATAGCGTTGAGCACGGTGGCGGGCGGCACTATGTCCTGCAGCTCCACGCGGTTCACCTTCACGCCCCACTTGTCGGTAGCGTCGTCGAGCACTGCGCGCAGCTTCGTGTTGATGGTGTCGCGCGAGGTGAGCGTCTCGTCGAGCTCCAGCTCGCCGATGATGTTACGCAGGGTGGTCTGCGTGAGCTTCTCGATGGCGTTGGGCAGGTTGGAGATTTCGTAGACGGCCTTGAAGGGGTCCACAATCTGGAAGTAGAGCAGGGCGTTAATCTCCATCTGGATGTTGTCCTTGGTGATGACGTTCTGCGAGGGGAAGTCGTAGACCTGTTCGCGCAGGTCTATCGAGTTGGAGGTGGTGTACCGTCCGCGGTTGAGCACGACGATGTCTTTTGCCCGGTCGATGAAGGGGATAATAATGTTGATGCCCGGGTTGAGCGTGGCGTAGTAGCGGCCCAGTCGCTCGATAATCTTGGTTTCCGACTGCGGGATAATCACCAGTGCCTTCTTGGCGAAGATAACCACCAGCACTACGATGGCTATCAGGATGTAACTCATCAGGTCCATTTTGTCAAGGTTTTTAATTAGTAAATGGGTAATAAAGCTCATAAATAGATGTTTGTCAGAGTGTCTCCACGGTTACGATGGTGCTTTCCCTTCCCACGACGCGCACCGTTGTGCCTGTGGCGATGGTTGCACCTTCGTCGTCGGCCACGGCTTTCCACAGGTCGCCGTCTATCTGCACGTAGCCGGGGGCGCCGGGAGCGATGGCCTCGGTCACGCGGCCTGTGCGCCCCAGCAGCGCGTCGGCATTACTGGCACGGTTGGGCTCGTTCTTGTGCAGCCAGCGCAGGGCCAGCGGCCTCACGGTGAAGAGGGCCAGCAGGGTGAAGAGGGCAAAGAGGGCCACCTGCCAGTAGATGTTCAGCCCTGCGGCAGCACCGACAACCGCCGAGACGGCACCGATGGAGAAGCAGATGATGAAGAAATCGCCCGACGAAAGCTCGAGGATGAGGCAGAGCATGGCCACGACGGCCCATATCTGCCAGGAGTTTTGAAGAATGTAGTCAATCATAGTGATGATGGTTTAAGAGGTGATTCGCTGCTTTATATCGAGAGGATGAAGTCGTCCCAGTCTCGGGTGGAGCCTTTCTTTCCGAAGACCTTTTGGTAGAGGCGGCTGCGTGTCGAGGCTACGCTCTCCTTCGAGTGGGCGGTGAGTGTGGCGATGTCCTTTGGCAGCATCCTCAGCTTGATGAGCAGGCTGACGCGCATCTCCTGCTCGCTCATGCGGCAGAGGCTGTTCAGCTTGTCGCTGAATCCGTCGTAGACGCCGTTCACCGCTTCGGTCAGCCCGTGCCAGTCGTCGTCCGTGAGCGTGCGCCCCTCTGCCAGGCACTGCCGGGCGTGGCGGTAGGCCTCCGCTGCGTATATGCTGCCCTCGTCCTGCTGGCGGCGGGGGGCCATCACAGCCATCTTCTGCATGGCATGGATATTGTCCAGGCGGCTCTGCAGCAGTTGCAGCTTGCGGCGGTTCCACAGCATCACTAATATAAATAATGTGATGTAGAACACGGTGCAGATGATGAGCAGGAACAGCTCGCGGTTGGAGAGAATCATGTGGGGGCTTTTTGTTTGTTTGACGTTGCAAAGGTAAGAAAAAACTGCAAACCGCGCAAGAAAAAAGGTTCTCAAAAGTGCGCATCCCCCTATTTGCGCACTTTTGAGAACCCCGTTTCAGCCTTCAGCCGTCCTGTCCTCCTGTTTCCTGGCCCATATTCCGAAAGGCCGTTAAGCCGTCTCGCTCTTCCACTCGGTGATGTTCCTCTCCTCGCGGGAGAAGACGAGGCCCACCTTTGTGACCGGGCGGCCGTCCATGGCGTACTTGCGGGCGTAGCCTCGCTCGTCAATCT
>CAMPCG010000101.1 GCA_946644025.1 uncultured Prevotellaceae bacterium
CTGCCGGCTACGGCATGTTCACCGCCGGACTGGGCTTCCAGTATGGTGCCGAGAAAGTGGGAATGCTCACCGTTCCCGCCGCAGCCGGCAACACCACGCGCCAGATAAAGTTCATACGCGACTTCGGGACCACCGTGCTCCACGCCATACCCAGCTACGCATCGCGCATCTTCGAGGTGATGCAGCAGGAGGGCTGCGACCCGCGCCGCGACACCAAGCTGCGCGTGCTCTGCATAGGCGCAGAGCCACACAGCGAGGAACAGCGCAAGCGCATCGAGGAGAACCTGGGCGTGAAGGCCTACAACTCGTATGGCATCTCAGAGATGATGGGACCGGGCGTGGCCTTCGAGTGTCAGGAGCAGAACGGACTGCACATCTGGGAGGACTACTTCATCGTAGAGATTATCGACCCCGTGACGCTCGAGCCCGTCAAGGACGGCGAACTGGGCGAGCTGGTGCTCACCACCATCAACCGCGAGGCCATGCCCCTGCTGCGCTACCGCACCCGCGACCTGACGCGCATACTGCCCGGTGAGTGTCCCTGCGGGCGCCACCACCGCCGCCTGGCCCGTCTGCAGGGCCGCAGCGACGACATGATCATCCTGAAGGGCGTAAACATATTCCCCATACAGATAGAGAAGATACTGCTGAAATTCAAGGAACTCTCTACCGACTACCTCATCACCCTCGACACCCGCGAAGACGGCGACCACATGACCATCGAAGTGGAAATCATGCAGATGTTCACCGACGACTACTCGCGCCTGCAGCAGCTGGAGAAGACCATCACCCGCCTGCTGAAGGACGAGATTCTCGTCACGCCCAAGGTGCGCCTCGTGCCCAAAGGAACACTCGCCGTGAGCGACGAGAAGAAGGCCGTCCGCGTGAAAGACCTGCGCAAGCTGTTCTAATCTTCAATATGCCGTTATGTCGAAATATCGGAATATCGGAATATCGGAATATCGGAATATCGAAATATCGAAATATCGGAATATCGAAATATCGGAATATCGACACGACCTTGAGAAATAACTTAATTCCCAACACATAATAACGTAAATTCCCATGACAATCCACCAGTTATCCATTTTCATTGAGAACCGTTCAGGCACGCTCATCAAGGTGCTCAACGTTCTGAAAGAGGCAAAGATACAGATTATTGCCTCGACGATTGCCGACACGGCAGAGTATGGTATTTACCGTCTCATCTGCAGCGAGCCTCTGGTTGCCTACGAGGAGCTGAAGAAGGCCGGCGTGGCCGTTGCCCTGAGCGACGTCCTTGCCCTGGAGCTCGACGACGAGCCGGGACGCGCCGCCGACGCCGTGAAGATATTCAGCGATGCGGGCATCAGCATCGCCTATATGTACACCTTCCTCTACAACGGCAAAGGGATTCTCGTGCTCCGCACCGACAACCGCGAGAAGGCCCGCGAGACTATCATACTGAACAACATGAAGTTTATTGCCGAGCAAGACCTCAGCAAGTGGGCTTGACGACATGAATACCATATTCATCGTCCTGCCCATACTGACCCTTCTGATGTTCGACCTCGGGCTGGCACTGCGGCCAAAGGACTTCCGGCTGATAGCCGAGCGTCCCTTGGCCGTGGTGGCTGGTCTTTTTGGGCAAATAGTACTGCTGCCACTGACAGCCTGGCTGGTAGGCACGCTCTTTGGCGTGGAGCCGCTATTCTTTCTGGGCATCATGCTCATCGCGTGCAGCCCTGGCGGCAGTTCCAGCAATGTTTTCTCCATGCTTGCGGGCGGCGATGTGGCGCTGTCCGTTTCTCTTACGGCGTTCAGCAGTGTCATCACCCTGTTCACCGGGCCGCTCATCATGGACTTCATGACCGCCCAGGTGGGCTCTGAGGTGTCTGTTCACCTTCCCGTCGCCAACCTCCTGATTCAGAACCTTGTACTCATGGCCGTGCCCATAGCCGCTGGCCTGGCGTTAGCCGTATGGCGGGAGCCGCTGGCCGAGCGGCTTCACGGTGTGCTGAAGCGGCTGGCCTTCCCCTGCCTCATCCTGCTGGCCACGGTGTTCTTCATTCAGAACCGAGAAGTCATCATCGCCGAGTTCCCCAGCCTGGGTGCAGCGGTCACCGTGCTCATCCTCCTCTCCATGAGTGCCGGCGTGCTCATGTCGTGGCTCATGCGGCTGACGGGGCGCGAACGGCGCACCATCGTCATCGAGATTGGTATGCAAAACGCAGCGCAGGCCATCACCGTGGCGTGCAGCCCCTTCGTGTTCAACAGCGAGGTGATGGCCGTTCCCGCCATCATCTACGCCCTGATGATGAACGTCATCCTGCTCACCTACGTCGGCGTGATAAAATGGAGAAATTAAAAAACTACCGTCCCGACCTTTCATCTCTTTTCCATGAGAGAACGGCCCATGTCCCGTCTCTTCCGGGCGATTTGCAATCGCCCCACCCCAACACCAAACACCCAACACCCATGAAAAAACTGCTATTCGTTTCCTTGATGCTCCTTTCCGTGTTCACGATGCGCGCCCAGAAAGGTTCCTACGTGCGCATCCTGCAATCTACCGACAGTGCCTTCTTTGCTACCGATGAAGCCCGCCGCATTGGAGACCAGCTGTTGCTCTACCAGCGCGTGACGGGCGGCTGGCCCAAGAACATAGACATGGTGAAGCCCCTCACCGACGAGGAGCGGCAGAAGGTGCTTGCCGACAAGTGCCGCCGCGACGACTCCACCACCGACAACAAGGCCACCATCTTGCAGATACCCTTCCTGGCACGCCTCTTCCAGCAGACGGGCGACGAGCGCTACAAGGAGGCCGTAGAGCGGGGCATGGACTACCTGCTCAGCGGACAGTACGCTAACGGCGGCTGGCCTCAGTTCTGGCCCGAGAACCGCGACTACCAGATACACATCACCTACAACGACAATGCCATGGTGAACGTGCTGAAGATTATGCGCGATGCCCGCAAGCACGTCGCGCCCTACACCGCCAACCTCATCGACGATGACCTGCAGCAGCGTTGCGCCAAGGCCTTCGACAAGGGCATAGAGTGCATCCTCAACACGCAGATAGTGGTAGACGGCGAGCCCACCGTGTGGTGTCAGCAGCACGACCGCGAGACCCTGCTCCCGACAAAGGCCCGCGCCTACGAGCTGCCCTCGTATGCCACCTCAGAGAGCGCAGCCATCACCTTCCTGCTCATGCAGGTCTCCAAGCCCGACGAGCGCATCGTCCGCGCCATCAAAGGAGCCATGAAATGGTTCGACGAGCACAAGCTGACCGGCATACGCCTGGAAAGCTACAAGAACGAGGATGGTGAGCGCGACATACGCGTCGTGGAAGACTCCACCGCCGCTCCCCTCTGGGCCCGATTCTACGACCTGGAGGAGGGCAAGCCCTTCTTCTGCGACCGCGACGGACAGCCCAAGCGGAGCCTGCAGGAGATAGGCTACGAGCGCCGCACCGGCTACGGCTGGTATAACGACAGTCCGGCTGCCCTCTACAAGCGATACGACACCTGGAAAAAGAAAAACCAGAAATGACCCCACAACAGTCCGGACGGCTCAAGCCCTGAGTCCGGACGCTCCTAACCCCACACAAGGAAAATCACTATGTTTAAGCACCTGGTAACAAGCTTCATCTGTGCCGCCTCCCTCTCCACGGCCACGGCCCAGACAGCCCTCTTTTGGCCCGAGGCCAACAGAGAAGCAAAGGCCGGCAGCCGCTGGTGGTGGCTCGGCTCGGCTGTGGACGACGAGAACCTGGAGTGGCAGATGGCACGGCTGCAGGAAGCCGGCATCGGCAACCTGGAGATTACGCCCATCTACGGCGTGAAGGGCAACACGTTGAAGAATCTGCAGTTCCTCAGCCCAGAATGGCTCGACAAACTGATTTTCGTGTTGAACAGCGGCAAAGACAAACGCATCGACATCGACATGACCACCGGCACGGGATGGCCTTCAGGCGGCCCGATGGTGAAGCGCGAGGAAAGCGCCTCGAAACTCGTCACCGAGACCTTCGACCTGACCGCCGACGGCACCACCGAGAAGAGCTTCACCCTCAACACGAGCAACGGACTGCTGCAATGCGTCATGGCCTTTCCCCAAAAAGGCACCGAGGCTGCCGTCGCCGACTTGACGTCGCTGGCAGAAGGCAAGACGCTGAAGTGGACCGCGCCAACGGCCGGCACGTGGAAGATAGTGGCCGCCTACTGCCAGCCAGGAGTGATGCAAGTGAAACGCCCGTCGCCCGGCAGCGAGGGGCTGGTGCTCGACTATTTCGACAAGGAAGCCGTGGCCAACTACTTGAAGTATTTCGACACCAAGTTTGAATACTCCCCGGAGGCATGGCCCCACTCCTTCTTCAACGACAGCTACGAAATCAACCAGGCCGACTGGACCCGCACGCTGCTCACGGAGTTTGAGCGCCGGCGCGGCTACCGGCTGCAGGACTATCTCGACCTGCTCATAGGTCTGACGGGCACCTACCGCGAACAGGCGGCAAAGACGAAGGCCGAGGTATACAGCGACTACCGGCAGACACTCTCCGAGATGCTCCTTGAGAACTTCACCCGCCAGTGGACGCAGTGGGCCCACAGCCACGGAGCCACCACCCGCAACCAGGCCCACGGCTCGCCCGGCAACCTCATCGACCTCTATGCCGAGGCCGACATTCCCGAGACGGAGAACTTCTACATGAACAGTTTCGGCATACGCGGGCTGCGCAACGACCAGGGCTTCTACAACAAGGCCCTCTCCAGCCGACCCACCCTGAAGTATGCCTCCAGCGCGGCCCACATCACCGGCAAGCGGCTCGTCAGCAGCGAGTCGATGACCTGGCTCACAGAGCACTTCCGCACATCGCTCTCGCAGATAAAGCCCGAGCTGGACCTGCTCTTCACCTCGGGCGTGAACCACGTCATCTTCCACGGAACGGCCTACTCGCCACAGGATGCTCCCTGGCCGGGGTGGAAGTTCTACGCCTCCATCGACATGAGTCCCACGAACAGCATCTGGCGCGACGCACCCTACATGATGGAGTATATAGAGCGGGTACAGAGTTTCCTGCAGATGGGACAGCCCGACAACGACGTGCTCGTCTACGCCCCCTTCGCCAACGCCTGGATGAAGAACACGGGCACCTTCGCCAACCGGCTGCTGCTCTTCGACATCAACACGCTCGACTCGAAGATGCCGGAGCTGAAGCAGTGTGCCGACAATCTTGAAACGCTCGGTCTGGACTGCGACTACACCAGCGAGCGCTACCTGATGACCACCACCTACACCGACGGACAGCTACAGACGGCTGCCGGCACACGCTACAAGGCCCTCGTGGTGCCCGAAAGCAAGAACCTGCCCGACAGCATCAAGGCCCGCCTCGACGCCTTAGCCGAGCAAGGAGCACAGATAGTCTATGGCCGCAGCGTGGCCGACCTCTCGGCCCTCACCGTCACCCCAGAGCCCATGCGCTCCGAGATGGGTCTGAGCGTCATCCGTCGCAGCAACGACGGCGGCCACCACTATTTCATTGCCAACCTCACGCCCAACGACGTCGAGGGATTCGTCGAGCTGGCCGTGGACTTCAAGGACGCCGCCCTCTTCGACCCCATGACGGGCGAAGCCGCCAAGGCTCCCGTCGCCGATGGCAAGGTGTGGATGAGCCTCAAGTCGGGGCAGTCCGTCATTCTGCAGACCTACAGCACCGTTGTACAGTCTGCCGCAACTGAGTCACAACAACCGGAACCCGTCACCGAGCTGGCCGCCCTGGAGATTGGCGACAAGTGGACGCTGTCGGTAGACAGCGGGACTCCCTACCAGTTAGAGCGTCCCCAGACGTGGGAGACACTTAGCGAGACGGCAGCCAAGTTCATGGGCACCGGCATCTACAAGACCACCTTCACCGTCACCAAGCAGCAGATGGCCACCGCCACCGCCGGCTTCCGCCTCGACCTGGGCGACGTTCGTGAGAGTGCCCGCGTGCGGCTCAACGACGTTGACTTGCCCTGCGCCTGGGCCGTGCCTTTCGTGCTCGACTGTCCCGGCGGAGTCATCCACGAAGGCGAGAACACGCTCTGTATAGAGGTCACCAACCTGCCCGCCAACCGCATACGCCAGATGGACATCGACGGCAAGGAGTGGCGCATCTTCGAGGACATCAACATGTCGAACATCAGCTCGGACACCTACGCCGGATGGAGCCTCGTGCCGTCGGGCCTGAACTCGAAGGTGAAGCTCATCCCAATGACCTACAGGAGACAAGCCCTCACGGCAGAGATGACCGCCATGGTGCGACGCGGCGACTTCTACTACCCGCAGTTCAAGCTGCCCACAGCATCAGGGCTGACACTCAAGACGCAGGACGGCAAGGACTTCACCGGCTATGACGTCGAGACCGCCGACGACGGCACGACGATACTGACCGTCACCGGCAACGTCAACGGCCGCGTCATCGCCGAGACCACCGGCAAAGAGGGCAAGACAAGCGTTGCCTACATACCCGCCTACGGAGCCTACGACATGAAGACCTGCATAGACCTCACCGCCGACGCAGAGCCCCTGGGAGGATGGCAGCTGCTGACGACGACTTCGGAGATAAAAGGCTTCAGCGCCATGGGCAAGCTGCCATGGAACAGGTCGAAGTCTAACGGCAAAAGCCTGACCCTCTACGACGGCCTGACCTTCACGAGCGAAGTGTCCAACTACTACTTCTACTTCCCCGGCTACGGCATGAACACCACCAACGACTTCACCGTCACAGCCGACGAACCTACGCAGGGCAACATCCTCTCGGCATCGTACATGAAAGGCACCGGCGACGACGTCTACAACGCCGCCGACTCGCTGCTCGTCTTTGCCCTCTGCGAGGATGAAGACCTGCCCCTCAGCCTCCCGCTGACGGGCAACAAGAGCATGACCATCTACCGTTCGCTCTGTCTCTACACCCCGGCCGACGCCGCAGTGGGCATAGACGACATTCCCGTCGAAAGGGAATGGCAAGGCCCCTGCTACACCCTGCAGGGCATACGCACCAGCCGGCCCACACGGGGAATATACATACAAGGCAAGCGAAAGATTGTAGCAAAATAGTATAACCACTAAAACGCATAGATGACATACAGTATTGAGAAAATAGCAACCCTCATCGGCGCCCGCCGCTACGGCGACGCCGATGCCACTGTGGGGTGGCTGCTCACCGACAGCCGCTCGCTGTGCTTCCCCGAGCAGACACTCTTCTTCGCACTGACCACCAAGGTCGGCGACGGCCACCGCTACATCGGCGAGCTCTACCGTCGCGGCGTAAGGGCTTTCGTCGTAGAACAACTGCCCGACGACTACAAGGCCGTCTACCCGCAGGCCATTTTCCTGCGCGTGCCTTCATCGCTGGCCGCCCTGCAACGCCTGGCAGAGCGACACCGCGACGAGTTCGACATTCCCGTCGTGGGCATCACCGGCTCTAACGGCAAGACGTGGGTCAAGGAATGGCTCTACCAACTGCTGCGCGCCAACAACCGCAACGTGACACGCTCTCCGCGCTCCTTCAATTCGCAGATAGGCGTGCCGCTCTCCGTGTGGCTGCTCAATCAGCAGACGCAGGTGGCCCTCTTCGAGGCCGGCATCAGCGAACCGGGCGAAATGCTGCCCCTGAGCGACATCATACAGCCCACCATCGGCGTGTTCACCTCGCTGGGAACGGCCCATCAGGAAAACTTCCGCACGATGGAAGAGAAGTGTATGGAGAAGATGCAGCTCTTCCATGGAGCAAAGGCCATCATCTACCCGTCGGACGACGACACCATCAGCCGGTGCATACGCCGCTGCCGATTCCAGGGCGAGCGCATAGGCTGGAGCCGATACAACGACCAGGCACCCTTCTACGTGGCAAGCATCTTGACCTCCACACCCGACACCCTATCCCCCACCCGCTCAGCCCAAAGGGACGCTTGCGTAGAGAAACAAGCCAAGAACCTCCCCCCCGAGGGGGAGGCTTCAGCCGCAAAGGATCCCCTCCCTTCTGGGGAGGGGTCGGTGGTGGAGCTTCCCAACACCCACATCTTCTATATCTACAACGGCATTGAGGGCAGCTACGCCATTCCCTTCTCCGACGAGGCTTCCATCGAGAACAGCATCACCTGCGCCGCCACGGCCCTCTACCTGGGGCTATCGCCCGAAGAGATTGCCACGGCCATGGCAGCGCTGGAGCCCATCGCCATGCGCCTGGAGGTGAAGGAAGGGCAGCGAGGGCTGACGCTCATCAACGACTCCTACAACAACGACCTGCAGTCGCTCGACATCGCCCTCGACTTCATGGCCCGTCGCTTTGATGCCGTCTCCCAACGCCCAACGCCCCCCACCAGCCCAAGTCCCGTCTCTTCCGGGCGATTTGCAATCGCCCCACCCCAGCACCCATCGCCCAAGCGCACACTCATCCTCAGCGACATCTACCAGAGCGGCGAGTCGCCACAGGAGCTGTACCGACAGGTGGCCGACCTCGTGGCCAAGCGCGGCGTAGACAAGTTCATCGGCGTAGGCCCCGAGATTTCGTCACAGGCCGACCTCATAAAATCCCGCTTCTCGATTCTCAATTCTCAATTCACCTGGTTTTTCCCCGACGTGTCGCAACTGCTTGCCAGCCAGGCCTTCGCCGAGCTCCACGACGAGATGGTGCTGCTCAAGGGAGCCCGCCGCTTCGGCTTCGAACGCATCAGCGAGATGCTCGAGCAGAAGGTTCACGAGACCATCCTCGAGGTAGACCTCAACGCCCTGATCGCCAACCTGGACTACTACCGCTCGCTGCTCCGCCCGGAGACGAAGATGGTGTGCATGATAAAGGCCGACGCCTACGGTGCCGGAGCCATCGAGATAGCCAAGACGCTGCAAGACCACCGAGTGGACTACCTCGCCGTGGCCGTGGCCGACGAGGGCGCAGAGCTGCGCAAGGCCGGCATCACGCAGAACATCATCGTGATGAACCCCGAGATGTCGTCCTTTAAGACGCTCTTCGACTACG
>CAMPCG010000102.1 GCA_946644025.1 uncultured Prevotellaceae bacterium
ACCTCCAGATTATGAGTCTGTTGCTCTAACCAACTGAGCTACAAGTCCGATGCTCTTAGCGGGTGCAAAGGTAATAATTATTTGTAATATGGCCAAATTTTTTTATGAAAAAATGATGCGGTTTGCTTTTAGAGGGGTGATTGGAAGGGACTGGGAGGGTGTTTAGGAAGGATTGGAAGGGGTGGCTGGAAGGGACAGGGAGGGTGTTTGGGAAGGACTGGGAAGAGTGATTGGAAGGACTGGGAGAGTGATTGGAAAGGGGGCGGGAGGGCGTTAATGAAGAAACGATGGGGGCTGCCTGGGGGGCTGCTGTCTGGGAGCGTGAAGTTTAGAGGCGGCGGTAGAGGCAGACTGTAGGTGCGAAAGATATAGTGGCTGAATAGGGCTTAATTGGCTGTTAAGGAGGGATGTCTGAGGTTGGAGGGTTCTAAGTCTGAGGGTGGAGGGCTCATAGTCTGAGGGTGGGCGGCTCGGGGTCTGGGGGTGGGCGGCTTAAGGTCTGGATGTGGTTTTTTGCGACAGGTTTCTCTGTAAACAGTAAAGTATTTGTTCTACTGGTGTAATGGAAATGCTTTGTATGGGTTTGGGATAAAAGAATGCGTGTTTCGTCTAAAAAACGGTTAAGATTTAGCGTTTTCTTGCAGAAAAGCGTGTGCAGATTAATAATAATGTGTAATTTTGCAGTCGCAATGTGCTTAACGGAAACAGATGGGCCGTTTGTAGGGCCCTTGCTCGTGACTTCAGATGAAGATGGTGGCGGAGGGGCCCGATGCTGACGCATCGGGAATGGTGGCGGAGGGGGCCCGATGCTGACGCATCGGGAATGGTGGCTGAGGGACCCGATGCTGACGCATCGGGAATGGTGGCGGAGGGGCCCGATGCTGACGCATCGGGAATGGTGGCGGAGGGGCTGTTTCATAAAGTTGATTTTACTATGTCTCAAGATACTGAACGTTTTGCTGCCACAATAGGCTTTTTCGACGGTGTCCATCAGGGACATCGCTTTCTGTTGGGGCAGTTGCAGGAGGCGGCTGCTGGCCGAGGCCTGAAGAGCCTGGTCGTGACTTTCGACCGCCATCCTCGTGAGGTGGTTCAGTCGGGGTGGCGTCCTCAGCTGCTTACTACGCTTGACGAAAAGACCGAGTTGCTCTGGCAGACGGGTGTTGACCAGGTGGTTGTGCTCCCCTTTGACGAATCGCTGGCAGCTCTCACTGCCCGTCAGTTCATGTCTGACGTGCTGGTTTCGCGCTTTCATGTTGCCTTGTTGCTTGCGGGTTATGACAATCGTTTTGGCCATGGTCGCACGGAGACCTTCGACGATTATGTGGCATACGGTCATGAGCTTGGCATGGAGGTGGTGTGTGCGCGGCCGCTGCTGACGGACGGCGAAGCAGACAGGGCTTTCAGCTCATCGCTTGTACGAAGGCTGCTTACCGCGGGCGACGTCGCCCGTGCTGCGGAGTGTCTGGGTCGCTGTTACACTATCAGCGGGCAGGTGGTGCATGGCGAGCATAAGGGTCACGGTCTGGGTTTCCCCACGGCCAATCTTCTTCCCGGCGACTCCCGGAAGCTCATCCCCGCCCGTGGCTGCTATGCCGTTGAGGCTCTGCTGGCCGACGGCACCCGCCATCGCGGCATGACCAACATCGGCACGCGGCCCACCTTTCAGGGAGTGCGCCAGACGCTGGAGACCCATCTGTTCGACTTTAGTGAGGACATTTATGGCCAGCCTCTCACCCTGGGCTTTGTTGCACGTCTGCGCGATGAGCAGAAGTTCCCTTCGCAGGATGCGCTGTCGGCTCAGTTAAGCCGGGACAGGCAGGCTGCGGAGAAGATACTTGGGGGTGAGAAGTGAGGGGTGGGGAGTGGGAGGATAGTTCTGCGGCAGGGACACCTCCTAACACCTAACACCCATTACCCAACATCCAACACCCAACATCCAACACCCAACATCCAACACCTAACATCCAACACCTATAGTAAACGAAATAAATATTTTCCTTTTACTTGGCGGTGGCGGCCTCGCAGGCCGCACAATAAACGAAAAGAATTATAGCGTTCACTATAACCCCCCAATTGTTAACGATAAGATTTTCAGAAATGTCACGAACAAATCCTTTCTGGGCCGTAGGCTACGTGCTCATTTTCCTTGCCATACAGGTGATGGCGCAGTGGGTGACGCTCATTGTCGCCTCGCTGGTTGGCGGTGCTCCCACGCTGGAGCTTGATGCTCCTTGGACCATTGTCTCCATGGTGCTATTCTCCCTGTCGGCCATTTCGCTGTTCACGCTTTTGCGCTGGTCTCCTGTGTCGCGCAGCTATGTCATCGGTCGTCCCTGGCAGGTGCTGTTGTGGAGTGGTGTGGCAGCCCTTGGCGGGCTTCTTCCTTCGCTTTTCGTCCAAGAGCTGTTGCCCGAGTGGCCCGAGTCCATTCAGAAATATATCAGGGAGATGGAGTTACTGATGACTCAGCTGATGAGCACTCCCGGCGGCTATGCCGTGGTGTGTCTGCTGGCCCCTGTGGGCGAGGAGCTGGTGTTTCGCGGTGCCGCCCTGCGCACGCTTCTGGAGTGGAAGCCCGAGCGTCGGTGGACGATGATTGCGCTGTCAGCTTTGCTCTTCGCCGTGGCCCACCTGAACCCGGCGCAGCTGCTCCATCCCTTTGTCATCGGGTTGCTGCTGGGCTGGATGTACGAGCGTACGCGCAGCGTGTTGCCCGGCATTGTCTTTCACTGGGCCAACAACACGGCGGCCTATCTTATGTATCACGCCTATCCCTCTACCGACATCACGCTGACTGACATCTTCGGCTCTGAAGGTCAGGTCCTTTTGCGTGTCGGTTTCTCGCTGCTCATCCTTGTGCCAGCCATCTTCCAGCTGCACCAGACGATGGCTACGGCCCCGACGATGACGCTGAAGCGCATTGCCGAACAGCTGAACGGCGCGGGGCTTACATGGGCTGTGGGAGGGTCGATGATGCTATACCTGCGTGGCCGCTGTTCTCAGGTGAACGATATAGACCTGATGGTAGACGAGAGACAGGTGGAGAAAGCCCGGGAACTGCTTGCCGGCATGGGCAGGGTGCTTCCCGGCAATGACGACGTACGCTTCCAGACGCGCCACTACCATAAGTTCTGCATCGGCGGTGTCGACGTAGACCTCATTGCCGGTTTTGTCATTGTAAAGGACGGTGTGGCGCATGAGTGTCCGCTGCTAAAGCGCGACATCACCGAGCGTAAAGACCTGAGGGGCGTAGCCGTGCCGCTACATGCACTGAGCACGTGGCGGGAGTACTACGCGCTGATGGGAAAGACGGAGAAGGTAGCGATGTGTGAAGCAGAGAACGGCGGGTAAACCGCCGGGCTTTACATGGAGGGAGAGGCCGAAGCGTAGAAGCGAAGGAGCTGTAGACTGAGTAGCGTCATGTATTTAGACTGGAGCAGGTTCTGTTGGGCGTTGAGGAGCTTGTCCTTGCCCTGCAGCAGCTCGATGATGTTGGTCAGTCCGAGTGCGAACTTCTCGTTGAGCAGGTTGTAGCTCAGCTGTTCGCTCTCTACGGTGGCAGTGGCGGCGCGGAACTTCTGCTGGTTGGTGGTTGCGTCGAGCCAGTAACCCTCTATGGTCTGGTAGAGCGTCTTCTGCTGGTCTATGAGGTCGAGCTGTGCCTGTTGCTGCGATATTTTAGCCCTGTTCACCGACGAGCGTGTCTGCCATCCGTCGAAGATGGGCACGTTGACCGTCAGTCCAGCCGACATGTTGGTGTTTGTCTTCATCTGGTTTCCCCAGCTGTTGTTGGCCAGCGAGTTAGTGCTCGATGTGAATCCTCCGCTGAGGCTGAGCGTCGGCAGCCATCCCGCCTTGGCTATGGCGAGGCTGACGTTGCTGTTCTCTATGGCGAGTTTCTTGTTTCCTATTTCAGGCCGTGATGCCAGTGCCTGCTCGTAGACGGTCTGCAGGGCGGGAATTTCGGCCAGTGCCTCTTCGTCGGTGGTGGGCGGCACTGCTATGTCGAACTTCTCTTCTCCGGTCAGTTCCAAGAGCTGTTTCAGCTGCAGGATGTAGTTTGCCAGCTGGCTCTTAGCCTCTACGACGTTATATTCGTCGGTGGCGCGCTGTGCGGTGAGCTGTGCCAGGTCTGCCTTCGACATTTTTCCCACTTCCACCATTTCCTTTCCGCGTTCCTCGTTTTTCTGGCTGGTCTCAAGGCTGGCTTCGCTCACCCCGATGGCCTCGTGCAGGTATAGGCACTGTACGAAGAGCTGCGCTATTCGTTCCTGTATGCTGTTGGCCTGTTCCTCCACGCTGAGTTCAGCCTGTTGCTCGGCGATGCGCGATAGCTTGAGGTTGTTGCGGTTTCTGTTGCCGTTCCACACGGTCCACTGCGCGTTCAGTCCGTAGCTGCCGTTGTAGTAGGTCTTGTCCACCTTTGTGTTCACCTGTCCGTTAGTGACGGTAGCCATGGTGGCGAGCTGCCAGGGTCGGTAGCCCAGGTTCTGGCTGGTGTTGGCATTGACTGTGGGCAGCAGTGCACCCTTCGATGCCCTTACCTCCTCGCCAGCGGCCCTCAGCTGCAGTCGGCTTTTCTGCAGGGCGATGTTGTTTTGCATGGCGTAGCTGATGCAGTCGTCGATGGTCCACAGTTTCTGCGCCCTTGCGGGGCTAAATGACAAACAAAAAACAATAAATAATAAACCCGGCAGTGTATTCTTCATAATAATCTTTGTGAAGTCGTGGTTATCTTTTGTGCCAATTCGTGTAATTCGTCTTAATCCGTTGCTGTCGTCAGCCCCATTTCCTTTGCTTTCTGCATGAGCAGCTCCATGAGCGGCTGTCGCTCGTTCTCTACGCGGTTGTCGAGCACGGCGTCCTTCAGTGTCTGTTTCAGCGTGCCCACTTCGCGGCTTGGCTTGAGGTTGAAAAGCTGCATGATTTCGTTTCCGTCTATACAGGGCTGCAGCAGCCGTTTGTAGTCTTTCTCCTTCAGGTCGGCCAGTTTCTCTCTCACCATGCGGAAGTTCTCGAGGAATATTTTCTTCTTCACCTCGTTCTTCGACGTGATGTCGGCCTCGCAGAGCGTCATCAGGTCGTCTATGTCGTCGCCCGCATCGTTTATCAGTCGTCTTACGGCGCTGTCGGTTACCTCCTCGTCGGCAATGACCTGCGGTCGCATGTGCAGGTCTACGAGTTTCTGCACGTATTTCATCTCGGCGCCCATGGGCAGCTTCAGTCGTCTGAAAATCTCGGGCACCATGCGCGCGCCTATATAATTATGGTTATGGAAAGTCCATCCCGTGAGTGGTTCCCACCGCTTGGTCTTCGTCTTGCCAATGTCGTGGAGCAGGGCGGCCCATCGCAGCCACAAGGGAGAATTAGGAGATGGTAAATGAGAAATGTTGTCCAGCACCTCGAGCGTGTGGTAGAAGTTGTTCTTGTGTGCTCGTCCGTTTCGCTGCTCCACGATGTCGAGAGCCGCCAGTTCGGGCAGTATGAGCTGCAGCAGTCCGCATCGCTGCAGGTCGACGAATCCCCGGCTGGGTGTCGGGGCCATGATGATTTTGTTCAGCTCCACCTCTATGCGCTCTCCGCTGACTATCTTGATGCGCTCAGCCATGTGCTCCAACGCCTCGAAGGTGCGTTCCTCTATCTGGAAGTTCAGCTGTGTGGCGAACCTTATGCAGCGCATCATGCGCAGTGGGTCGTCGCTGAATGTCACCTCGGGGTCGAGCGGTGTGGCAATGATGCCGTCCTCCAGGTCGGCCAGTCCGTTGAAGGGGTCTACGAGCTGGCCGTATCGCCCCTCGTTGAGGCAGATGGCCATGGCGTTGATGGTGAAGTCCCGTCGGTTCTGGTCGTCCTCCAGCGTGCCGTCCTCCACGATGGGCTTGCGCGAGTCGTGGCTGTAGCTCTCGCGGCGCGCACCCACGAACTCCACCTCCATTGGAGCCTCCCCGGCAGGGTGGGGTAGGGGGAAAATCTTCACCTGCGCCGTGCCGAAGTTCTTGAACACGGAGAGGTGCGCCCTTCGTCCCAGCTGCCGCTTCAGTTCGCTGGCCACATCGATGCCGCTGCCCACTACCACGACGTCGATGTCGTTGGAGGGCCGCTCCAGGAAGATGTCGCGCACGTAACCGCCGACGACGTAACATTCCACGCCCAGCTGGTCGGCCACACGGCCTATGTGGCGGAAAATGTCGCGGTCGAGCAGCTGCGCCAGTTCGCTGTCAGAATAGAGTCTCATTTAGTGTGCGCAAAGGTACGAACATTATTTCAGCGGGAAAAGCGTGAAATATTAAATAGTATTAAAAAAGGGAACGCCGTCAAAAATTTTGGCTATTTATTTGCGTGATTGGGCGGAAACCGCTACTTTTGCACATACCTAAATTATGAACTTTCCATTCTACATAGCGCGCCGCTATCTCTTCTCCAAGAAGTCGACCAACGTCATCAACGTCATCAGCGCCATCTCCGTCGTTGGCGTCGCCGTGGCCACTACGGCGCTGGTGGTTACGCTGAGCGTCTTCAACGGCTTCAGCGACCTCGTAGCCTCGTTTTTCACTGCCTTCGACCCCCAGCTGAAGGTGCAGCCCGTCGAGGGCAAGACGGTGGCCGCCGACGACCCCGTGCTGACGGAGATACGCTCGCTGCCCCAGGTCGACGTGGCCACGGAGTGTGTCGAAGACCAGGCCATGGTGATGTACCACGGGGCGCAGGCGATGGTCACCGTCAAGGGTGTTGACGACAGCTTCGAGCGGCTCACCCACATACGCAGCATCCTGCAGGGCCAAGGCACCTTCGAGCTGCACGCCGCCGACCTGCAATACGGCATCCTGGGCATCCGCCTGGCCTACGAGCTGGGCACGGGCTACTACTTCGACGAGCCGCTCCGCGTCTACGCCCCGCGCCGTGAAGGCCAGCTGGACCTGACCGACCCCACCGACGGCTTCGAGGAGGACGAGCTGTGGTCGCCGGGCGTGGTCTTCGAGGTGAACCAGGGGAAATACGACAAAGGCTATATCCTTACCTCCATAGGCTTTGCCCGCCGGCTGTTCGACCAGCAGGGCATGGTCTCGTCGCTGGAGCTGCGGCTGAAGCCCGGCAGCGACTTCGACGCGGTGAAGGCCGAGATGCGGCGCATTGGCGAAGGCCGCTTCACCGTGCTCGACCGCTACGAGCAGCAGGACGACACCTTCCGCATCATGAAGATTGAGAAGCTCATTGCCTACATCTTCCTCACGTTTATCCTCGTCGTGGCCTGCTTCAACATCATCGGCTCGCTGTCGATGCTGATTATCGACAAGCGCGACGACGTACACACACTGAGCAACCTGGGCGCAACCGACCGGCAGGTGGCGCGCATCTTCCTCTTCGAGGGGCGGCTCATCGTCGTCATCGGTGCCGTCGCGGGCATTGCATTAGGGCTGCTGCTGTGCTGGATACAGCAGCAGTTCGGAGTCATCACCATGGGCAGCAGCGAGGGCGCCTTCGTCGTCAACGCATACCCTGTGAGCGTCCACCCCTGGGATGTGGTGCTCGTCTTCGCAACGGTCATCGCCGTGGGCTTCCTCGCCGTCTACTACCCCGTACACAATTTCTCGCCCCGCCAGCAATAGCCCTGCAGCAGGGAGCCAAAAGGGAATGAACTATGGAAGAACTGCTGCACTACACCTGGCGCCACCGGCTGCTGCCACTCGCCGAACTGCTGACCACCGACGGACGTACGGTGGAGGTCATCGACCCGGGGCTGCACAATCGCAATGCGGGTCCCGACTTCTTCAACGCGAAGGTGCGCATAGGCGGTACGCTGTGGGTGGGCAACGTGGAGCTGCACTTGAAGAGCGCCGACTGGTATACGCATGGCCACGACCGCGACGCAC
Organism: uncultured Prevotellaceae bacterium; assembly: GCA_946644025.1. The sequence continues at coordinate 7,875 of CAMPCG010000102.1, forward strand.
GATATAATAATGTGGTGCTGCACGTGGTGTGCGAGGCCGACTGCGACGTGCTCACCGAAGACGGCCACTATCTGCCCCAGGTGGTGGTGCCCATTGCCGAGAGCCTGAAGCACAACTACGAGGAGCTGCTTCGCACCGACCATTACCCCCCTTGCTACAAGGCTGTGCCCACGCTGAGCCGGCTCACCGTCCACGCCTGGATGGCCGCCCTGCAGACGGAGCGCCTGGAGCAGAAGACGCAGGCCATCGACGAGTGGGCCCGCCGCTGCGACGGCTCGTGGGAGGCGGCCTACTTCGCCCGTCTGGCCCGCAACTTCGGCTTCGGCATCAACGGCGACGCCTTCGAGCAGTGGGCTGCCCACATTCCCCTGCAGGCCGTGGGCAAGCACCGCGACGACCTCTTCCAGGTGGAGGCCATCTTCATGGGACAGGCAGGGCTGCTCGACCCCGAGAGCGTGCCGCAGCGATACCGCGACGAGGCACTGGCAGAGGGCTACTTCGCCCGTCTGCGCCATGAGTACCAATACCTGGCCCACAAGTTCTCGCTGCAGCCCATGGACCACGCCCAGTGGCGATTCCTGCGCCTGCGTCCGCAAAACTTCCCTCACATACGCATAGCCCAGCTGGCGCGCCTCTACCACGAGCGGCGCTCGGAGCTGGGCCAGTTGCTGGAGTGCGAGACGGTGGAGCAGCTGCACAAGCTGCTTGCCACCCATGTCACCCCCTACTGGGAGACGCACTACACCTTCGGCGCCGCCACCAGCACCCGCAGCGAGAAGCATCTCTCGGCCGCGTCTCTCGACGTCATCATCATCAACACCGCCGTTCCCGTGCTCTTCGCCGTGGGCCGCCACCGGCAGAAGGAGGAGTACTGCGACCGCGCCTTCAACCTGCTGGAACAGCTGAAGGCCGAGAAAAACCACATCATACGTATGTGGCAGGAGTGCGGACTCGAGGTACACAACGCCGGCGACAGCCAGGCACTCATACAGCTGAAGCGCGAATACTGCGACCGCCGCGACTGTCTGCGCTGCCGCTTCGGCTACGAGTACCTGAAGAAATCCCCCCAAACCCCATAAACCCACCCCCCCC
>CAMPCG010000103.1 GCA_946644025.1 uncultured Prevotellaceae bacterium
GGCTGACGGCCATGAAGATGGCGGCGGGTATGCCTTTACCGCTGACGTCGGCCATGACGACGCCGATGTGCTCCGGGTCTATGCGGAAGAAGTCGTAGAAGTCGCCGCCCACGTCCTTCGCGGGTGTCATCAGGGCGGCCAGGTCCATGACGTCGCTGTTCTCCGGGAACGGGGGGAACACTCTGGGCAGTATGGCCTGCTGTATCTCTCCGGCCACGGCCAGGTCTCCCTTGAGGTCTTCCAGCTGTGCGTGCTCGCGCTGCATCTGCCTTACGTACTCTATCTGCTTGACGGCCTTCTCGATGGTGATGCTCAGGTCTTCCAGGTCGATGGGCTTCGTGGCGAAGTCGAAGGCACCGTTGTTCATGGCCTGGCGTATGTTGCCCATGTCTCCGTAGGCCGACACCATGATGACGCGCAGCGCGGGGTTGCGCATCTCGTTGATGCGGGCCAGCAGCGTCAGGCCGTCCATCTCGGGCATGTTGATGTCTGAGAGCACAATCTCAATGTCGGGGTGGCGCAGCATCATCGTCAGCGCCTCCAGCCCGTTGTGTGCAAAGACAAACTCGTATTCGCCCTTGCGAATCTTGCGTCGGAAATATTGGGTGAGCAGCAGCTCGAGATCCATCTCGTCGTCTACGCTCAGTATCTTTACCATTTTGGGTGTGGGGTGTTAGTGGGTGGGTGGTGGGTGGGTTATTGTGGGTGGTCGGTGGGTGGGTAGTGGGTGGGTAGTGGGTGGTCGGTGGGAAGACTTATACCTAACACCTAACACCCGACACCTATTTGTTCTTCTTGTAGTATTCCAGTGCGAGCTTCACGTTCTCGCGCAGTGCGTCGCTGCTGAAGGTAGCTCCTGTGCGCCCGTCCACCTTGGCCTTCAGGGCTTCGTCCACCTTCATGCCATCCCATGCGTTGAGCATCTGCTTCTTCACGGCGGCCCAGTACTTCGGGGTCTCCTGGTTGGGCAGCAGTTCTATCTTCTCGACCTTTCCCTTGCGGATGTATACCTTCAATGGCGTGGGGCCGGCATATCCGTCCACCTTCTTTCCCAGCTCGGTGGTGTTCACCACGTAAACTCCATTTTCCTTGGTCATCACCTTGTCGTCCTTCTTGGTGGCGCTTACCAAGGCGATGGCAAGCATGAGGCCCACGGCAGCGATAGTCAGTTTTCTCATTTTTACTTACACGTTAAATAATTCGTGTGCAAAATTACGAAGAAAAGCAGAAACGGCAAAGCTATTTTCGGAAGTTTAACGAAAATCAGTACTGCGGCAGTTTGTCCATCAGGTAATAGTCATAGTAATAAGTATGTCCGAACTCGGGCGCGAGTGCCTTGCGGATGATTCCCACCTCCATGTTGTCGTAGCGCATGGCCACCTCCTGAAATCGCTTGAAGCTCTTCCTCACGCTCTCGTCGAAGGGCCATGTCTCGACATCCTTCCGCTCCTGCAGCGTGCCGAAGAGCAGGGCGGCCTCCTGCACGTGCACGGGGAGCTGCTTGCCGGGGTGATGCTTGGCATATCTTACCAGGTGGTACCAGAAGCTGGGCAAGTTTCGGGTCCACATCGTGGCCAGCAGCGCCTGTTCAAGGAAGATGGGGTCGGCGGCGTGCGAGCTGTTCGTGAGGCGCTCCATGATGAACTTTTCCACGAAGCCCTGGTCCGAGGCCAGCTCGCTGTAGTAGTGGGTCATGTGGGTCAGGTAGCCCATCTCGGGGTCCTCGGCAAGGTCTTTCTCCGTCAGCTTCGCTATACGGTCGGCCCAGTCGCTGAAGTAGAGCGTGTGGCGCAGCAGGTCGGTGTACTTGCGCACCAGCCGCCACTCGCGGTTGACGGTGGAGCAGCGGGCCATGTACTTCAGGTACTCCGCCCTCCAGCCAAACTCCACGCCCATCTCCATGCACAGCCGGAAGCAGTAGTTCTCCAGGCCGTACTGATAGTAGGTCATCACGCCTACCGACATCAGCATACGCATGTCGAAGGGTGCGTTGCTGCGTTTCGAGCCGTTCTTGTAGTGGTACATCTCGTCGGCCTGACGTCCCAGGCGGGCCAGGGCGATGTTGCGCATCACGACGATGGCGCGCGTTGGCTCGTCCTGCTGGGCTGCGGCCTCGCGCAGGGCGCCCTCCCAGTCGAGCTGCTCTATGCACCGCTGCATGGCCAGCTCGCGCTGGAAATTCTCGTCACGATACCACGACTTGGTCACATAGACACATACGACGAGGAGCATGGCAGGGACTATCGCCCCCCTGACGCCCTTCAACTCCTGAACCCACTTGGCGCCCTCGAGCAGGGCCATCGCCACGAAGAACAGCAGGAGCAGGTAGAACGGGATGTAGTATTCGTGATAATCCTCCGTTATGTAGAAGTGTGGCAGTTCGGCAAAGTAGATGTGCTTCATGTTGGTCTGGCAGAACACATAGCGGTAGCACAGCAGCGGCACGGCGACGACGCTCAGCACTCCGGCCAGGCTTACCGCCAGCGCCCTACCCCGCCGTGGCTCCAGCCGCCATATCCATACGGACATGACCAGCACGGCCCCCAAGGCGTAGGCGCCCAGCAGCGGATAGCCCACGGCGCACGTAAGCACCACGAAAGCCACCGCGGCCACCATTCCCGACGCGTCAGCGTCGGGTGTAGATACCGCGCCGGCACCGCGCTTAGATGCCGCCCCGGTCCTGTGCACCACCCTGCGGAACGCCCACAGCAGCGCCACCGCCGCCGTAGTGCCGATGGTGGTGACGAAGAAATGGCCGCGCAGCTTCAGGATGTAGACCCAGTAGCCCAGGTCGACGATGGTCACCAGGATGAGCAGCACGGGCACGATGCAGGCCATGGCCCACCACCCCTTGAGGCGGAAGGCGCGCCGGACCAGCCACGCAAGCAGCAGCCACCACGCCGCCAGCAGGCCCAGGCCCAGCCAGGGGTGGTAGAGGAACTGGGTGAAGAACGTGCCCAGCCACGTGAGCAGTCCGCCCGGCACCACCAGTTGCTCCTTGAGAAAGAGGGGCGTGAAGAGAAACAGGTTCAGCTCCTGAACCTTCCACAGGAAGTCCTGCTCAAGCACGAAGAGCAGGCACACTATAACGGCAACGCACAAGAGGGGAAAGGCCCAAGCTGCAATGTTTGACAGTCTATTCATGACGAGTAAGAGTAATGGTAATTAGATTCCTGTGCAAAGATACGCTTTTTTCCGCTAACAGTCTATCGTCCGACCACAATTTTTCTTCCCTTGCAGATGTAGACGCCCCTCTTCAGCGAAGCGGTTCGTGAGGCGTCGTCGCTGACCTTGCGGCCCTGCATGTCGTAGACAGCCCCGTCGCGCGTCGGCCCCTCCAGGCGCTGCAGGGCCCCGATGCCCACGGTCGACGTGAGGTGATGGTGGCGCAGCGCCGAGCGCACGGCCCTCCACGCGGGCTTCTTCCCCATGCCCGCGTCGAAGAGCAGCGGACTGGAGGCCGAGCGCCAGCTGTCGTTGTCCTTCAGCCCCCACACGACCATGTAGGGGCAGTTGTCGTTGTCGAGCATGATGTCGGTGACGACGCGGTAGAGGCGTGCCTGCTCCTCGAGGTTGGCGGCCGAGGTCGAGCCGATGCCCATGTCGAGCTCGGTGATGACACAGGCGAGGCCGTCCTCGCCAAAGCGCTTCACCGTGGAGGCAAGCTTCACAGAGTCCACCTCGCCCACGGAGAAGTGGCACTGCAGGCCCACGCCGTCGAGGGGTATGCCACGCTGCTTCAGCCGCAGCACCAGGTTGCGGAAGGCCACGGCCTTGGCCTTACCCTGCAGCTCGACGTCGTAGTCGTTCAGGTAGAGCACGGCGCTGGGGTCGGCACGGCGGGCATAGACGAAGGCCGAGTCAATGTAGTCGTCGCCGATGGCACGCTGCCAGACGGTCTGACGCAGGGTGTAGCCATCGGGGTTGGAGCGCACGATGCTCTGGTCGTCGTCCAGACACTCGTTGACCACGTCCCACTCGGTGACCTTGCCCTTGAAGTGGGCCATCACATTATTTATATGTGTGCGCATGAGGTCGAGGGCCTGCTGGCGCGTCCATCCCTTGTCGTTCTTCTTGCCGTCGCTGCTCAGCCAGGCGGGCTGCTGCTGATGCCACACGAGGCAGTGGCCACGCACAGACATGTTGTTCTTCTGGGCCAGGGCGACGAGGGCGTCGGCGCCGCCATAGCTGAAGCGGCCCTGGCTGGGCTGCAGGGCGTCCATCTTCATCTCGTTTTCGGCCACCATCATGTTGAACTGGCGGCAGCCCTCGCTGCGGTCGCTCTCCAGGCCCTTATAGGTGCTGAAGGCCGCGCCGACAGACTTGCCGCAGAGCTGGGCGTAGTAGCGCAGAGGGTGGGTGTCGGCCCCGTCGTCGACGCCGTCGTCGTAGTAGGCCCCCATGGCCGCAGCGTCAGGGTTGTCGGGATTGTCAGGATTGTCGGGGTTGTCGGGGCTTTGAAGCGATACGAGGCGGGCCTTGAGCCTATAGGCACCGTCGGCGCTGTCCTCCACCAGCTGCCAAGTGTACTTCGCGGGCTGCTTCAGGTCGAAGTGCCAGTCGCCGGTCTTGGCCTTGGCGGTGAGCAGGGTAAACTCGTCGCCCACGCTCATGTCTGAGCCTACAGCCACCAGCTCCACGAGGGGCATCTCGTCGCGCTGGGTGAAGTCCTGTGCAAGGCTGTTGTAGGTCACGTTGCCGCCCACGTCGATATGGTCGCACTCCGACGCGGAGAAGACCTTGAAGCGCAGCCGCGAGGCCGGGCGCACCACGAGGTTGGGCTGGCGCGAGGCGTTGGCGTAGTTGCGCAGGGTGAGTGTTCCCGAGGCGATGTCCGTCATGTCGCCGCCGGGTTCAAAGGCGCCGGGCTCCACCGTGCCGTAATTGTCGACGGTCCCGCCGATGCTGCCCGTTCCGCCGAGCAGGCCCTCCTCGAAGACGTAGACGATGGCCTGCGACGCGCTGGGCCGTGCGCCGAGGGCGCCGCGCAGCCTCTTCTGTTCGGCCTCGGCGCGGTCGTTGGCCACCTGCACGCGCCCCGAAAGGACGCGCAGGCCGCCGCTCACGTAATTGTTGTTGCCCGTGATGGTCATGGTGCCTGTGCCCTCCTTGACGATGCTCAGCGACGTGGCGTCGTCGTAGTCGGAGGGTTTCAGGGTCCCGGCCAGGGTGAAGTCGGTGTTCAGTCCGCCAAGCAGATAGTAGGCCGCGCGGCCCTTCTTCATGTAGCCCTGCAGCGTTGCGCCCGGCTCCATGTTCAGCTCGCCGATGCGGAAGCCCGCGCCGCTGGTGTTGGCCTCGCAGCAGATGGTGGCGCCGTCGTGGAGCGTGACGTGGTTGGTGGCCATCGAGGGGTTCACCTTGCCCGCCTTGGCGTCGTCGAGGGCGTTCTCGGCAGTAGAGCTCTTGCCGCCATGGGCCAGGACGACACCGTAGAAGCCTGCCGACGAGGAGTTCTCGCGGAAGGGCCAGATGTGGACATCGCCACGGTAGCTGGTCCACGTGGGCCAAGCCTTGCCCTTCTCCGTGCCCAGGTAGCAGCGCTCGCCGCCGGCATAGAGGTTGAGCACGCCGCTGCCCGTGACGGTCGACGAGAAATAGCAGTAACGGGCCATCTTCACGTTGACGGTGTCCTTGGCGGCGATGGCGAAACTATTGTTGTAAGTGACATAGTCGGACGACGTGTTGTTGCCGCTGATGTCGATGGTGCGTGAATCAGCACTGCCGGCCAGGGTGTTGGCCAGCAGTGCAAGGGTGAATAGCGTTTTCTTCATGTCTTAGTGCTTTGTAACCAACTTTCCGCCCACGATGTAGATGCCGCGGGGCAGGCTGTCCCACTGCTCTCGTGTGCCTACCTTCAGGCCCTGCAGGGTGTAGACGGCGGTGTTGGGCGTCGGGTGCTGGGTGCTGAGTGTAGGCGAGTCGATGCCGACGGCTGTGCCCAGCAGGCAGAAGTTGAAGTAGACGGGGTCGTCGTACCGGGCGGGGGTGGCATCGTGCAGATACTTGCCCGTGCCGACGTTCTTCAGCGAGAATCCCTTGTCGTCGACGTACTCAATGTCCCACACGGCACCATTCTTCATATCCTGGCCGTTCTGGTCCTTCAGTCCCAGTATGAAGCTGCACCACTGTCCCTCGGTGTCGGGCTGCGAGTTGAGGTAGCCGGGGCTGCCCCAGATGGTGTAGGGATTGCCGTTGGGCTGAATGAGTCGCAGCAGATAGCCGTTGCCGGCCGAGCTCTCTTCGAGGCGGAAGAGGTAGCCCGTGTTGCTGTCGTTGAAGGCCGTGGCGTAGGCGTCGAAGCCCAGGTTCTGGTCGGTGGAGCCGTAGAAGGCCTTCTTGGCGTTCTCCTCACAGATGGCAAAGGGCGTGGAGCCTATCTCGTCGAGGCTGGTGAAGCGCTTGACGATGTCCTTGCCGGTGTCGGGCTGTCCCGGCTCTTCAATGTCGATGTCGATGCCCATCAGCTTCAGCATCTGCTGGGCGTAGCGGGCTCCCATGGTGCGGTAGCCCTGGGCGGTGAAGTGCAGGCCGTCGCCCTTCTGCGGACAGTCGGCCGAGGAGATGACGTACGAGTTGGGGATGACGCTGGGCACCCGTGCGATGACGTTGTTGTGGAGCCAGCAGGCGCCGCCCTGTGCCTGGCTGACGGTCTCGCCGACGAGCAGGGGCACCTGCGTCGCGTCGAGCTTCAGGTCTGAGATGAGGCGGTCGTAGATCTTCTTCACCTTCTGGGGCCAGTCGGACTGGCCGTTGTTGCTCTCGCCCTGATGGAGCAGTATGCCCTTGATGACGCCCGACTTCTGGGCCGTCCGCGCCATGTCGACAAGGCGCTGGTAGGGGTCGTTGTCGTAGGCCTTGAAGTAATTGATGAGCCAGCCCTCAGAGCTGGGGTTCATCGAAGCGATGTACGAGGCCACCTCTTCCTGCATGAAGCCCTCAATCTTCGTGCCGCCGATGGCCACGTCGACCACGCCCACCTTGACGCTGTCGGGCAGGTTCTCAATCATGGTGCGTCCGAAGTAGTCGGCCATGCCCAGGCCCGTTCCCTGTCGCACGATGGGCGGCGTGGCGGTGTACCACTGTCCCATGGTGCGCTGGGGGCTGGAGAAGTTGACGCAGGCCAGCGTCTGGAACCGCGGGTCTACCGTCATGTCGACGGCCTCGGGGGTGGCGTTGCCCTCCATGTTCGACTGTCCGAAGCAGAGGTAGACGTAGAAGTTAGGATCGGCCGTAGAGGGCTGCTCCTCTCCACCGTCGGAGCGGGTGAAGACGAGCTTGTCCAGGTTGCCGTTGGCGCCGGTGATGGACACGCGCAGGGTGTGCTGGCCCTCGGGCAGTGCCATCGACAGCTTGGTCTTCACCGTGGCGTAGGTGTCCCAGCTGCCGCTGGCCGTCTGCGGTATGGTGAAGCGTGCCAGCTGGCGCGTCTGGTTGTTGCTGCGCAGGCTGAGGGTGAAGGCGGCCCCGGTGGTGCCCGACGAGACGAAGGCCTCGCAGTCGTACTCGCCGGCCTCCTTCACGTTGACGGTGTAGTCCATCCACTCGCCCGAGGCGGTATAGCCGATGGCGTAGCCGCCGTTGCCCCTCACGATGTCCAGGCCCTCGTTGTCGGTGCGGTAGCCCGTGTTGCCCTCGTCCTTGGCGTCAGAGTCGTGGAAGGACAGGCCCTCGCCGCCCTTGTCGAAGTTCTCGAGCTGCAGCGTGCCGGGCAGGGCGACCTCGGCGAAGGCCTCGCGGCGGCCGTTGACCTTCAGCGTGGTCTTACCGATGGTCTTCGACTCGCGGCCGTCGCCGTCGGTGGCAATGGCGGTGATGGTGTAGGTACCCTTCACCGTGGGCACAAACTGGGTGGTGTAGGGAGCCTCGGTCAGCGTGTCGACGGCCATGTCGTTGGCGAAGATGCGCACATGGGCAATGGTGCCGGCCGTCCACGTGGCGGTGGCGGTGACGGTCACGGTGTCGCCCACGTTGACGGTCGAGGGGCTCACCTTGGCCGTGGTCCTTATCGAGCCGTTGGTCTCCAGGCGGGTGAAGGTCATCTTGCCGATGTTGAACCCGCCGTTGTCGATGCAGAGGCAGAGTGTGCGGCGCCCGGCCTCGAGCGGGGTGGAGAGGCGCAGATGGAAGGTCTTATAGACTGACGTGCCGCCCGTATTGGGCACGCTGACGAAGTCGGAGAGGAACGTCAGGTTGCCGTAGTCGTTGTCGGCAAGGTGAAACATACCGTCGCTCCGGGCCGAGGCCACCTCTATGTCTAAGGAGTAGAGGCCGGCCTCCTTCACGTCGACGGTGTACTCCATCCATCCGCCCGTCTGGGTAAGGCCAGTGCGCGTGGCCTTGTTGTAGGACACGCCCTGGGCGCCGTTGTCATAGTTCTTGGCCTCGACGACGCCGGGCAGTTCGGCCACCTCGTCGCCGTAGGGCGAGCGCGGCGTAGTAGCGCTGAGCACCGTCACCCGCGACTCACGCTCCCAGGTGGTGCCGTCGGTGGCGGTCACCACGGCCTTCAGGGTCTTGACGCCCGTGGAGGTGTAGGTCAGGTTGAAGATATAGGGGGCCTCGGTCTGCGTTCCGGCCAGCACGGTGCCCATGTAGAGCTCCACCTTCTCGATGGTCTTCGTGGCGGCGGTGGCGTCGACCCACACGGACAGCTTGTCGCCCTTGGCAACCTTCGTCGAGGCGGGCCTCACGTAGACGGAGAACTCCTTCTTGAATCCCGGGAAGGGGCTCTTGGCGCTCTTGGCCTTCTCGCTGGCCATGTACTGGCGCAGCCAGGTCATGGCGGGGCGGTCCTGGCCGTTGCGTATGATGCCGCTGTTGCCGTCGGTGGTCCAGGTGGCTCCGTAGATGTAGCCCCAGAGGGTGATGCCGGCGCAGTAGTCGGCCTCCCACATCACGGG
>CAMPCG010000104.1 GCA_946644025.1 uncultured Prevotellaceae bacterium
CGAGCTGCCGTTCGAACGACGCCTTCAGCTCGGCTATCTGGCTCTCGTAGGTACGCCTCGTCAGGTCCTTCAGCTCCTGCAGCCGTTTCTCGTAGTTCTCCTTTTGTGCCGCCAGCTGCTTCTCGGCTGTCGTCATCTGGTGTGTCACCTGCCGTGTGAGGCTTTCCACCTTGGTCTTTTCCACGTCGCGCTCTGTCGTCAGCCTGCCTATGATGCCGTCCTTCGCCTTGCTGCCCAGGAAGTAGCTGAGGCAGCTCGCCGCGATGAGTGCCAGAATAGCAAGAATGATGTAAATCTCCATGTCGTGTGTCAGCTTATTGATGTGGCTGTCTTTCTCAATATCGGATGCAAAGTTACGCATTTTTCTGCAAACAGGTGAAGGAAGAATCCTCTTTTTTTTTGAAAAGAGGGCTTCTGCAAACAGGTAGGGCCGCCACCCCCGCCAGGCCGACACGCACCCTTGCCGGAAGGCCCAATCGGTATGCCTACGGCTTATTTATGGCCATAAAGGCAAAAAAACGGGGAAAACTGAGGGCTGTTTGAAATAATTTTAGTAATTTTGCACGCAAAACCATCTATCTATCAACCCTTAAACCTCCCCACGTAAGACTATGAGCAGAATTAAAGTCCTGGACAAGTTCTTCGAGACGTCCATTCCCGAAGCCGACATCAAGAGCCGCATACAGGTTGTGGCCGACCGCATCAACCGCGACTATGAGGGCAAGAACCCCTTGCTGCTGGCCGTGCTCAACGGCGCGTTCGTCTTTGCCTCCGACCTCATGCGCTGCCTCACCATTCCCTGCGAAATATCGTTCGTGAAGCTGGCCTCCTATCAGGGCACCACCTCCACGGGCCGCATCAAGGAGGTGATAGGCATCAACGAAGACCTGAATGACCGTCACATCATCATCGTAGAGGACATCGTCGACACGGGCCTCACCATGAAGCGCATGGTCGAGGCGCTGGGCACGCGCAACCCCGCCTCGGTGGCCATCTGCCCCCTGCTGGTGAAGCCCGACCGCCTGCAGGTGGAGCTCGACATCAAGTATGGCGTGATGGAGATACCCAACGACTTCATCGTAGGCTACGGCCTGGACTACAACGGGCAGGGCCGCAACCTGCGCGATATCTATACGGTAGTGGAGTGAAAGGGAAGTGAAAGGGGAGTGAAGGGGGAGTGAAGGGGGAGTGAAGGGGGAGTGAAAGGGACGTTACTTTCAAGGTGAAAATGCCTCCCCCTCTCATCCGCAGAAGTATCGTCACTTTCACTCCCCTTTCACTCCCCCTTCACTCCCCTTTCACTCCTCTTTAATATAAATGAGAATCATAAAACTTCTTTAATATAAATGAGAATCATAAAACTTCCCCATTCGCCCAGCGACGTTGAGGCCCGCAAGGGCGACCTGCTGCCCGACCAGTGGTTCAAGGGCAAGGAGCAGCGTGTTACCGTCAATACAGAAAACCAGTATATAAAGATGAAAAACATTGTAATCTTCGGTGCTCCCGGCTCAGGCAAGGGCACCCAGAGCGATAAGCTCATCGAGCGCTACGGACTGCAGCACATCTCCACGGGCGACGTGCTGCGCGCCGAAATCAAGAAAGGCACCCCCCTGGGTGTCACCGCACAGGGATACATCGACCAGGGCCAGCTCATCCCCGACGAGCTGATGGTCTCCATCCTCGCCTCGGTCTACGACGGCTTCGGCCGCGGCCACAAGGGCGTCATCTTCGACGGATTCCCCCGCACCATCCCCCAGGCCGAGGCACTGAAGCAGATGCTGGCCGAGCGCGGCGACAAGGTGGCCGCGATGATTGAGCTCGACGTGCCCGAGGACGAGCTGATGAAGCGCCTACTGCTGCGCGGACAGCTGGCCGGACGCGCCGACGACAACGAGGAGACCATCAAGAAGCGCCTCGTCGTCTACCACCAGCAGACGCAGCCCCTCATCGCCTGGTACAGCCAGGAGGGACTGCACCACCACATCGACGGGCTGGGCGAGCTCGACCGCATCTTCAAGGATATCTGCGCCGTCGTGGACAGCCTATGATTGGAGGAGATGAGGAGGTGAAGTGGGTTACACTTCCAGGTTCCCCATCTCTTCGCCTCCCCGCCTCCTTGTTCCGTTTCTTCCGCTGCGATTCCATCGCAGCAAAACCACAACATACAAAACTCAAACCTAACTAAAAACCCAGAACTATGAAACCTACCGACAACCTTTTCCGAAGGGCTGCCCTTTTCTTCGTTGGCACCCTTATCCTGACAGGCTTCGCTGCCTGTGGCGAGAAAAGCAGCGGCGACGACGTCACTCCCCCGCCGACCACCGAGGTGGTGGAGCACCCCGTGGCCGTGGTGCAGTATGAAGGCTCACGCCAGGCCCGGTCCGACGTGCAGACCCTGCTCGAGATTGCCACCAAGCTCACGGCCCTGCGCTGGGCACTCTATGCCAACTTCACCGACAACTTCAATGCCGAGAGTGGCTTCAATGCCGGAGCCACCATTCCCGATGCGTCAGCATCGGGCCATGCCGACTGGACAGCCTACCTCCAGCTGGTCAACGACATGAGCGTCAACGCCGATGCCTACGTCGAGGCCCTGCAGCGACTGACCGACAACGGCATCTGGGATGCCAGGAAGGCCTCGACGCGAGCCGTTAACCCGCCGCTGAAGGACTTCTTTATGGTGTTCTACAACGCAGATCAAATACTCGACTCGGGCCACCAGAAAATACTCGACGTGATGCATAGCAACGGGGGGAAGCTGAACAACTCCGAGGAGTGGAAGAAGCTTTACGACGAGATGCCCGAAGAGTACAGGTTTGGCGAGACCGACTACAGGCAGTGGCGCAACCGCGTGGTCAACAAGGACTACGGCGCATGGAACACGCGGGCCTTCATCAGCTCAAGGCTGTTCGACCTGATGTGCTGGGAGCAGGACTTCTACGACACGGCGCGCGACCTGTCGGGCGACAAAGACCCCAGGACCATGCACATGGTCAATGTGGGCAACGGACTGACCGAGCAGGGCATGAACCTGGAACTTTCCATCTACAAGACCTTCAACCCCGCCCTTTCTGGCTTTTGCGACGGCATAGACCTGGGAAAGAGCGGCGTGACGCTCGTCAACGCCGTGAGCAAGGGCGACGCCAACGAGACGCGCGACGCCATGCTCACCATCTCGAACGTCATTGCCACGCAGGTGGGAGGCTTCGACTCCAACTCCAAATGGTGGATGGGCGAGACGGTGAACATCGGCTATGAAGCCATGAGGCAGACCGTGTTCAGCGACCTCAGCAAGATGACCGCCGACGAGAACGCGCTTGGCAGCGATGTGGGACTCATCAACATCAAGGACCTCGACAACACGGGAGCACAGGTCTTCATCATCGACAACGGCAACGGGCAGACCAAGGTGGCGCTGGCCACCAACGGCGAGGCCACCGTGCCCTTCACAAAGAACGGCACCTACACCATCACCGGCGTAGATGCCAGCGGAAACACCAGCACCACCACCGTCGGCGCACAGACGGGACAGAACACCAGCGCCGAGGTCGACACGAAGAAGAAGGAAGATGAAGACATTCCCAAGAACCCGCGCCTCAGCGTCAGTCCCGACGAGTTGAGCTTCGAGGGCGACGAAGACGCGATGACCGTCACCGTCAATACCAACTACCGCTACTACGGCGTGAAGGCCGACCAGGAGTGGATCAAGGCCGTGCCCGTCAGCGGCAGCAACCAGGTGCGCGTCAGCGTGCCGATGAACCCCACGGGCAAGGAGCGCACAGGCCATGTCTACGTCATGGCCACCGACAAGGCGGGCAACATCCTCCGCACCGTCGCCGTGAACGTCTACCAGGAGCGCAACGATGCCGGCGGCGTCATTCCCGACACCAACGAGCTGCGCTTCGCCTATAACGCCTACGACAAGGGCTTCGGCGTGCAGCTCGTAGATTACGAGTATCTCGGTGCCTTCGTCAAGGACGACAAGGACAAGTCGTGGCTCAGCGTCTCGGCCGGTGCCACAGACCGCTACGTCACGGTCTATGTGGAAGAAAACAAGACGGGCACGGAGCGCCGCGGCACCATCCTCGTCATGGGCAGCAACACGCTCGACCCCTGGAACGACGGCGGGTATATGTCGGTGGAGGTGACCGTCGTCCAGGAGGCTGAGGGCAAGCTAACGCTCAGCCCCCCATCGCTCTCCTTCCCCGTCGAGGGCGGAGCGGCAACCCTCACAGCCACGTTGGAGGGCTATGCCCGGCTGGGCAGCTTCATCGATACCGACGGGCAGGGGTGGCTCGAAGTGAAGCCCGACGGGCCGTCGAAGACCGTCAGCGTGACCTGCAAGAAAAACGATACGGGCACGGAGCGCACAGGTCACTTCTACGTCTTCGCCACCAACTTCGACGACCCCGTCGTGGGCGACATTAAGCAGGTGAAGGTAGAGGTGAAGCAGTCGGCCGACAACTCCAAGGCATACGTCTCGCCCACCACGCTCACCTATCCTGCCGAGGGCGGCACGCAGAACGTCACCGTCAACGAGGCCGACTACACCCGCGGCGGCTACTCCATCAGCAACGAGGGCAAGGGATGGGTCAGCGTCAGCTTCACCAGCTTCTCCCGCGGCATGGACATCACCGTGCAGCCCAACACCACCGGGCAGAAGCGTACCTGCACCGTCAACTGCCATCTGGCCATGAAGGACAATCCCTCGGCCGACGAAATCCTCACCCTGCCCATCGCCATCACTCAGGAGGCCAACGAGCTGGCACCCGGAGAAATCATGATGAACGAAATAGCGTCGTGCGAACTTACCGCCGTGGCCATGATGAAGGACAGGAAGAAGGGCACCACCGCCTCGACCGAATACAAGCAGAGCTTCTCCTCCTTCACCTTCACCCAGGACGGCTCGACCGTACATGTGCAGGGCGTCAACAACTACAAGGAGGGTGAATACAACGTCTACCAGAACACCATCGCGTTTGACATCGTCAACTTCTCGGGCAACTTCGCCACCAGCAAGATTGAGAACCTCACCTTCCGCCACGTCTATCAAGACACCTACGTGGACTGGACCTCGCCCGGATTCTATGGCAAGGGCGACGAGGTGGACATGGAGCTCAGTAACATGCCCTGGCAGCGGGCGGTCAGCTCTTACAAGAATGGCGGCAGCTCGTCGTTCACCTATAGCGGCTCTGTCAGCACGGGCGTGGCCTTCCTCAAGCTCACGCAGAAGAAGGTGGATGAACCCACGCAGTACTTCGACTATGTGGAGAACAACAACAACAGAGCCATGCTCGTGGTGAAGTTCCAGGCCACGGGCACTTCCGCCTCGCGCCAGCAGCTCTCCCCGCCGCTGGCCGACGCTCAGACACCCGGCGGCATCGTCTGGAGCAAGTAAACACTGTATTATCCACAAGCTACAAGGGCCGGCATCTCTGACAGATGCTGGCCCTTGTCGTGGGGGGCTGGCAGGCATTGCGTGGTCGCTGCCAGCGGGAAATCAAGTGCTTACTCGCCCTTCATCATCAAGGCCCTCCTGGCCGCTGCCGCCATGATGTCGATGACGGTGCCAATGTCGGCCACGTCTACCGTGCCGTCCTGGTTCACGTCGGCCGCTTTTGCGAATTGGCTTCCGCCGGCCATGACGTCGATGATGGCGCCTATGTCGGCCACGTCCGTAGCCCCGTCGCCGTTCACGTCGCCCTTCAGCGGCGCGCCGATGGTGTTCACCCAGGTGGGCGTCTCGATGGGCGCGTTGGTGTCGAAGGTGATGACCGCCTTGTTGGGAATCTGCGTGCCTTTGGGCAGTCCGCTCTTCAGCCTGATGTCGAACGACAGCTGGCCTATGCCCGTGCCCTCGTCGTCGTTGACGGGCAGCACACCGTCCATCGGCTCCGTGGTGGGCTCCATGTTCATCGGGTCGAGGCTAGCCACGTGCCAGCGGGCGAGGCCCGTCGCCGCGTCGTAGTCGCAGGTCACCTCGGCCACGGCGTTAATCTGCGGGCGCAGGTCGATGGTCGTCACCGTGTGGAGCAGCCCGTCGGCGCCCTCCACGGTGTCGGCGGCCAGGAGCTTCACCTCGTGGCTGCCAATCTTGATGCGCGTGGGCTGGAACGAGGCCAGGTCGAAGAGCTGGGCGTCGAGCTGGTCGCTCACGTAGATGTCGTGGGCGGCGGCGGTGGCGAAGGCCGGGTCGTTCTCAAACTCAATGGTGTAGTAGACGTCGGTCTTGCCCTCGGCGATGAACTTCGTGCCGTGGTCGTCCAGATAGCCGTAGATGTCGTTGGGGTCGAGCGAGGCCACGGCCCTCGACGTGCCGCTGCCGATGCCCTCCACCACCACGTGTACGAAGGTCTGTACGGCGGTCTTCACCCTCAGCGTGAGCGTCTCGGTGAAGCTGGGCCGCAGCGTGTGGAAGAAGACGCAGCGCCAGACGTAGTGCAGGTCGTCCACGGGCGGGGCGTCCTCCACGGGCGTGGGGTCAAGCACGGTGCCGTCGATGGTGACCTCGTCGATGTCGTCGGGACCCTCGGTGTAGATGTAGACGACGAACGGCTGGTCGTAGACCGTCTGGTTGCCGTGGTTCGTGATGCGGCAGACGTAGTCGTTGCCCAGCGAGACGAGGAAGTTCTGGTTGTAGCTCAGGAATCCGTCGATGATGACGGGCACGGCCTGCTCCACGGTGACGCATCCCTCGACGGCGATGTCCTCGTCCTCGAAGTGGAACACGGCGTCGTACTCACCCAGCGGCGCACCGCCGAAGTCGAACTGCACGCTCGTCGTGGCGTTGGCCTCGTGGCCTATCCTGACGCTGTTCAGCGTCGTGCCGCCATGCCTGAGGCTCACCCGCTGCAGCTTGTCGAAGCCATTGCCCTGGAAGGTGATGGTGCTCGGTCCGCCGTTGCCCACGGTGGCGATGTCCTGGCGCAGCACGGCGTAGCGGTCGATGAACTCGTAGTAGAGCGTCAGCTGTGAGCCGTAGGTGGCCGTCACATCGTGCAGGGCCATGTAGTAGGTTCCGTTCTCCTCGGCGTGCAGGCCGCCCCATTGCACCGACGTGGCACCCTCGGCGCGGTAGGCCTCGCGGCCCGACGGCGCAAAGAGTTGCAGCGTGGCGGCGCGGTCCAGGCGGAACTGTAGGCTGTCGCCGGCCTTTGCCTCCATGCGGAACCAGGCAATGCCGTTCTCGCCCGGACGGTCGAGGACGACGCTCTTGATGGTCTGTGCCGCCGGTGCGAGCATCGGCCCCTTGGCCCTGGAGCCGAGGACGATGGGCTGGAGCAGCGTCGTCTCGCTCACCTTCTGGCTGACGCGCTCGTCGACATACTGGCGGTTCATGTGGACGAAGCGGCCCGAGGCGTCGTAGAAGCGCAGGTGAAAGTCGTTCTTGGCAAAGATGGTAGGCTGGCCGCCCACGTTGCGGTACTCGAAGCACGAGCTGCGCAGCGGCACCTCCTCGACGGGCAGCAGCGCGATGAGCTGGAACGGGTTCTGGCGCGGGTCGACCTTCGTCTTGTGGACGGCGTCGCCCTCGCGGTCGTTCAGCCAGTACCAGTACTCCACGGTGCCGTAGCCACCCAGCGGAATCTTGGTGAAGAACTGCGTCTGCACCTTCGTCGTGACGCCCTTGCCGTTTGAGAGCATGTAGGACAGGCGGTGCAGGCCGTCGTCGAGCGAGGCCACGTCGATGTCGAAGTGGTACGTGCCGTTGGACAGCAGTCCGGCCTCCTGCGAGAACGCCTGGCCGTCGATGGCGTAGACGCACTTCATCTGGCCGAACTCCGTCTTCGTAGTCTCGCGGAAGAAGAAGCCCTGATAGAGGTTCGTGGCGGCTCCGCTGGGCGTGATGACCTGCACGTAGATGCGGTGGAAGCCCTGGGGCAGGGCCGACACGTCGAACTGCCAGGCGACCACGCCGCCCGCTGCCGGCACGCGTTCCTGCCGGTAGAGCCGGTCGTCAATCATGCAGAGGCACGTGAGGTAGTCCACGCCGACCACCTGTGGGATTTTTACGAACGGGTACGTCTTCGGCGCGGACAGCCCGCCGTCCTGGCCCTCGGCCTGAATATTGATGATGTGGAAGCCGTCCTTCAGACCTTCCACGTCGAGCATCACGGCTCCGTCGGTGCCGACGCCCGTCAGCAGCGTCGAGGGGTCGTTGTCGAACCAGCAGCGTGCCGATGTCTGCTCGGCCGTCTTCACGAAGTAGCGCGTCACGGGCACACTGCGCACGCCCGTCAGCCGCCCGTTGACCGTCTGGTTGCCCACCACCTGCAGACGGATGGCGTGCAGACCCTCGGCCAGGCCGCTCACGTCGGCGTCGATGCGATACGACTCGGTGTCGCTGGCGCCCGTGCGCAGCGTGGCGTCGCGGTCGTCGTCGAACCAGTAGTCGTAGTGCCAGTAGGTCTGCCCCCTCGCCGCACTTAGCTGGCAAAGGGTCATAAACAATATGATATACTTACGCATAAGCTTCGGTATTTATCATTTCTCATTTGTCATTTCTCATTCAGGGCGCAGCCCGCTCACTCGGCTCCCTGCACGGTGATGTCTACGCTCAGCTTGCCGTCGGCGGTTGACTTGGCGGCCACGTTGGCCTTGGTGATGCGCGGGTTGGAGGGCGTGATGCTGAAAGGCATCGAGCCGCCATAGATGCCCACCTGCGTGCCGTCGGTGCCCTCGATGGTGGCGGCGGCATTGGTGGTCAGCTCGAAGGTCTCGCTGTCGCTGTAGGTGCCGTCCTTGCAGGTCTTGAAGATGTCGGCATAGCCTTTCACCTGGTTGGTGCTGTTGGTGATGTTGGCGAAGAAATTGTAGGACGTGTCTCCGGTGACGAGCACGTTGTTGAACATACTGTTAG